>NZ_JAGHWR010000022.1:0-110633 GCF_017746155.1 Xanthomonas sp. D-36-1 | reverse complement strand
GATTGTTCAGAGTTTCCCTAAGTGCAAGGCACGGCCAGAGTAAAGCAAGCTCCCTGCCCGGGCTTCGATTCCACCTCGATGAATCCGTTGGCACGACGGATAGTGCCGTAGACCTGAGAAAGGCCAAGTCCCGTGCCTTTTCCCGGAGGCTTGGTGGTGAAGTAGGCTTCGAACAGCCGCCCCAGCACCTCTGGCGCTATGCCTTGCCCCGTATCGTGAACCTTCACAAGCACATAGCGGCCAGGCGAGTGGGATGCGCCGTCGGGCACACGCCCGATGGAACAACTCTCCGTAGTAATGGTGATGTTGCCTGCATCGCCGCACGCATCCCGGGCATTGACCACTAGGTTCATGATGGCTCGTTCTAGGCTGTGCAGATCTACCATGGCCTGAGGGAGATTGGGCTCCGTATGAAAATCAAGCGTGATGCCCAGTCCGACAGCTTGGTTCAGTAGAGGCAGCATCCCCTGTACGACTCGGCCTATGTCGACATTCTCAGGCAGATAAGGATGGTGCCGGGCGAAGCCGAGCAGCCGCTGCGACATGGTCGCCCCTTGCTGCAACGCGCTTTCTGCCATCCCTAAGAGTCTGCGATTCTTATCGTCGATACCCTGGCTTAGAAGCACCATCTCCACCGCGCCGGATGCCGCCTGCAGCACATTGTTGAAGTCGTGCACCATCCCAGCCAACAGTTGACCAATCGCGTCCCCCTTCTGCGCCTGCTCCGCGACAGCCTCGGCCAGACGCTGGGCAGCCCTCGCGATGTTGAGCTCCCCCTCTAATTGCTGTGCCCGCTGGTTAGCATTGCCCAACTTCTCATCAATAGCATGGGCCAGCTCGGCGTGGACTAAGGCCAATTCAGGCTGACTACTCAGGCTGTCATTGAGCGTGCGTAGCGCCACTTCAGCCTGGCGGCGTTCCGTGACGTCTCGGTTAACGGCCAGGACGGCCTCGATTTCCCCGTCGACGTTGGTTAGCGGGCTAGTAGAAACTAGCCAGAAACGGCGCTCACCGCTGGGGGTTGTGCAGGCTGCATCGAACTGCCGCCGCTCCCCACGAGAAGCAGCTGAGATGGCCTCTTCAACGGTCTCGCGGACTTCTTCAGGCCATAGAGACGCCCATTGTTGCCCGAGCACGCGCTCGGCGTTTTCCGCAGCGATCCTTGCAACCCCGTGAGAGTTCACAAAGCGAACTCTTCCGTCCAGGTCAATTTCTTTGATGGAGTCCGGAGACAACTCGACGATCTGGCGATATCGGTCCGGGGAGGAAAGCGTATGATTCATTCAGCAAGGGCAGTTCGGCGATCACGCGCATTTTGCACCCTAGGGGCCAATGTGAGTAGCCTCACCCATAATCAGATGACCCAAATGGTTTCTCTTGCTGAATGCGTCATCCTAATCGTCGATGACGATGAGCTTACTCGTGAGTTAGCGAAATTGCTGCTGACCGAACACGGCTACTGCGTGGTGACCGCAGTCGATGCAAGCCAGGCACTTGAGCGGCTCGCTGCTCACCCCACGATAGGCTTGATTTTCACTGACTTGCAGATGCCGGGGGCCATGGACGGGAAGGAGATGCTCCATCACCTCCGGTTGGACGGATGCGACCTTCCTGCCATTCTTACCTCGGGCATTGGCTACATTCCTGGCGACTTGCCCAGTCGAACAAGGTTTCTGAGCAAGCCCTACAAACGCGCTCATCTGGTTAGCCACATTCAGGAATCGCTAGCGGCCTGATTTGACCTTAGGCGCGCTTATCCGTCTCCTCGGCTTACAACAAGGGCAGGACCATGGCAGGGCGACTCTAGCTTAGAGGGCCGAGGGCTCAAACTACCGACATTGAAAGATGCGATGTCGGCCAAGTCACGCGCACACTTCTGACGGCTGCAAGAAACGCGCAAGAACTTAGCAACGTGGGAGTCGTCATCGAGCAGACGGCTTTTTGGGGTAGCGGCATACGTAAAACGTGGCTCTCACCAACTCACAATCATCCAGAGCTTTGGATTTTTTTGCCAAGTTTTTTGACTAAAACATCAGTAGAGCACCGACATTTACAGATAGGTCTTGGCAAGAGGGGACTATGCCAAGAGCATCGAACGTGACCCTGCCTTCTGGCACGGTGCCACTCTTCAGCAGCCCGATACCATCGTGTGCCCACGACGAAATCGTTCGGCATGCCTCACTCTAATCACCCTGTTTCCCTTCCTCGCAACAGCTTTTCCAAGATGAGCCATCCGGTTAGCCGACTCGTGATGATCGGTGCAATCATGGCGCTCGCCTACTTTTCTTGGCTGCCCTTTCCTTGGCGGATGCCAGTCGTCGGTCTGATGGGCCTTGCGCTGGTATGGCTGGAGACCCGAGATCGACATGCTTGCGGCCTAGCATGGCGAGGGGTAGGCCCCACCCTCGGGTGGGCAGCACTGCTGGTGCTCTTCGTCACCGCAATCATCACACCGCTTTTCCAGCCGCTGATCGACTACCTGACAGGCACCAAGACCGATTACAGCGCCTACGGCGCGCTTCGCGACAACGCATCAGCAGCCATGCAGCTGATTGGGTATGCCTGGATCAGCGCCGCCGTTGGAGAGGAGCTTGTGTTTCGAGCGTTTCTGATGCACCAGCTTGAAGCGCTTTTTAACCGCGTTGGACTTGGCCGCATTGGAGCAGCCGTTGTCGGCGGCGTTGTGTTCGGCGTCATGCACGCAAGTCAAGGCGTTTCGGGAATTCTACTGACGGGCCTTGTTGGTGCAGGGTTTGGGTATGCATACCTGCGCTCAAACCGGAACCTGTGGGCGCTCATCTTGGCGCACGGGTTGGTGGATACATGGGGCGTCACGACACTCTACCTTGGGTGGTATTGAGCCTACTCCGGCTTACTTGGAGGGCGAGCCGGTCTCCCAGGAACAAGGGTTCAAGCTGCAATAATGGACATTCCCTTATTTACCGGAGTGGAGCCCCCAGCCCATTGGTGCCATTACTTGACGCATCAAGGTGACCGGGCAATCCTTGGCGCCACACTTCAACATTTCATCGCGTGGCGCAAAAACTGCAGGGCTGCACCCCCAGAACAGCCCTATCTTCAACATGTGGCATTCTGCGGACCCTGCGGTTTGAGCTTGGTCGTATCGCTTTAGGAAATCACTAAACGACCGGCTACCATGGTGCCTGCGAAGTGGTGCGCTGATGCAAAAAAAATTTTCTGCAGCCAAGCAGGCGTGATGTTAGTTGATCGCCGAAAAGAGCCACAGTTAAAGATGAGTGCCCGGAACGCTTTTCGAGCACTCATCGTCTTGGCTTTTGAGAGCATCAGCCCGGGAAAGCCGGAAACTTCTCATCCGGGTGCTTGGCTTTCCACTCCTTGTAAGACGCACTGCCCTGCCAGATGGTGAAGGCCTTAGGTGGACGGCCGCGCCCTGACCATGTCTCTTGGTTGTGGGGCAACCAATACTTGGGCGCTACTTCCTTTCTCGTAGAAGCAGCCTTCTTCGGCTTAGCCACATCAGCACCGATCAGCGCCGCAATCTCCGACTTCTGCTTTGCACTGAAATGCTCGGTGTATTGGTCGAGCAACTTGACGATCTCTGAATAGGCTTCAGATGATTGCTGCTGGCGTAGCTGAGCTTCCTGCTCTTCCAACTTCCGAATTTCTGCTGCCAATTTTTCCTTGGCAGCGGCAAGGGCACTCAGAGACGCGGTTCTCATTCGAAATTGATCCAGTCAATTGATTAGTAAATTATTCGCAAAAATTCGAGCCCAGTAAAGCCCTACTTTTCCGATCACCAAGCTTAACTTGCGTTCTCGATAACTGAAATTGTTACGCAAGCCTTACGCCGCTTGACGCTTTTTTTCTAGGCGAAATGACATTGCATTTCTGTCGCCACTGGAACATACATTATATATAACCAACGGCTTGACATGCTCCATCATTCGATTACAAAAAGCAAACCACCCTCATCGATACCATCCATATGAAAGTTGAACAATTTTGGAATAAGGCATTTCTTGCCGCGCTTACCCGCTTGCCTGCCGACGAAGCAAAGGCAGAAGCCGACAAAGCCACTGATCTATGCATTCAACATTGGCAGTCAAATTACCGCCATTTTGCTCCCCAATACCGGACACGCTGGCAAGACCAAAACATTGCAAGCGTCCCTGGCCCTTTGAAACCTTCGGTCCGACTAAGCGAGGAAGAGCCAGCAGAACCGGCAAGAGAGAAGAGCAAGGTCAACTAGGGCGACCGCCTCGGGGACTTTAGTTGGTTTGAGTCTTGTTTTGGTGAGGAGGCAGCCTTCTCATGTGCCAGAGGTAGAGCATCCTGGAGCAGAACCTTGACTCCACTCACATCGCCATGCTCAAAGCGAACGAATCCTACAGTCTCAGTTTCCAAACTTCCATGAACATACTTAACCAGCCGCCTTACTGTGGTTCCGGAGGATTCGTCATAAAACACGCTCACTGGATCGAAATCCTCAAACGCCGATTGGAACCAATTTTTTGTTACTTGCTCGACGGAAAAATGATTGTCATCCAACTCGAATTTTCTTGAAAGCTCGTCCAGACAATCGATAAAATCTCCGGCAACGGATTCGACATTCATTTGATTGTCATTTGTGATCGCGATCGCCCCAACCTCCTGCCCTTCTTCATCTTGGACGCAAAGCGCGACAGCGCTCGGTTTTTTCTGATCCATGTCCGCTCCTTGAAATAAGTTGATTCGCTGATTAACCCACGGGCAGAGGTTTGGCTCTTCCCCTATTCCGCCTACTTCGTCATATCCGCAAACAGCCAGGGAGTATAGGCAGGGAGAGAAACGGGAGGAGTGAACTTCGCAAGCGTGACCACCCGATCCGGGAGGGTCCGCCGGTCAATATAGAACTTCTCCAACACTCCCTGCCCCCGCGCATGACCTGTGATTGCCGCGATGGCTGAGGCCGATACACCCGCCTCATCCAAACGCGACGCGATGGTGTGGCGAAAGCCATGAAAGCCTTGCCCCTTCGCCATGATCCCTTGACGTTTAATGTAGACCGAAAACTGGCGACTCAACTGTCGACCAAAGCCCAGTCCGGTGCTATTGGGTAGATGCGGGAAGATTTGCGTGTGTCCCGCTTGGCGGACCTCGTCGATGTAGACCAGAAAACCGGCATCGATCACCGGATTGGCTAACGGCACAAAGCGACGACTGTTCTTGTTCTTGACGCTCTGCCCCTTTCCGCCTTGTCGCACGAAGAACCCTGGCACACCATCGATCGTGTCGATGTCCTCCACCCGAAGCTGCGCGATCTCGTTCACGCGCGCTCCTGAGTAGAGTCCAAGCATCGGACCAAACCACCTGTGCGGATACTTCTTGGCCCACGCAGGAAAGGCCACCGGATCGAAGATAGCCTTCAACTGGTCATCGGTGAAGGGCTCACCCGTGTCGTCTGCGTCAGGCGTCGAAATCGCCCGGATACCCGCCAACGGATTGCTCGACAAAAGCCCTGCCGAGACCAGCGACACGAAGAACACCGACAAGCGCTGCCGGTGCTTGGCAACGGTCCAGGCAGCAGGCTCTGGAACTTGATGGGCTCGGGCAAGCGCCACTACATCCATGACTGCAAGGCCCTTATATGGCTCGCGCTTGGTCGCATTCGACGGCCACCACCGCACGACATCGAAAAATGCCCGCACATGGTCTGCCTTCAACTCGGACACTGCCAAGTCTTGCCCCACCGCACCAGCAAACAAACGCAATGAGTGGCGGCTTTCAAGCACTGTCTTGCTGTGGAGCTTCGCGCGACCCAAGTCCCCCAAGTGATCCGCAATCGCTTTGGACAGCAGCGGGCCAGACGCCTTGGCCTTCCCCGTGCGCCAACCGCTTGGCTTGGCAGGTGCGGCAAGCCCGGTGGCAGGCTCACGCAACAACTCAGCAAACAGCGCTGCGTCCTCGGGCGTGTCGATCTGGGCCTTGCCCAGACGCGTGCCATTAGGCAGCGTCACATCGGTCAATGTGAGTTCGCGCAGCCCTTGTTCTCGGATGCGCCGCAGCACTTCGTCCAGATCCACCGGCTTCCCCTGCCTCAATGCTTTGAACGCGTTCGATAGTGCCATCCCCATGCAGGCAGACACCAGACGCGCAGTATCGCCGGGGCGAAGATGGAGAGGACGAACCAGAAAACGCGAGCCGACCTGTTCCCGCAAATCAACAGGAACCAAGAAGCGCACGTAGAGGCCTGACGGCCGATGCAGCAAGAGGGGCTTTGGCAAAACGATACCTCAAACGATACCTTGGGAGGTCGTTCAAGGCGGTCTTCAGTCAGGCGAAATAGTCAGCACAATCAGGAGCTTAGCGCTGAACTTCGCAAGACTGGAGCGGGCGATGGGAATCGAACCCACGTCAGTAGCTTGGGAAGCTACAGCTCTACCATTGAGCTACGCCCGCATGGCGCTGGCAGAGTTTATGCGGGTGCAGGTGTCCGGCGCAATGTGCGCCGATAAGACGAGGGCCGGTTGCCCGGCCCTCGTGTGTTGCGTGTGAGCCAACTGCGGCCTACCGCGCCTCAGAAGTTGCCGCTGAAGTTCACGAACAAGGTGGCATCGCGGGCGCTGCGCTGGGCCGTGGTGGTGCTCAGGCCGATGTTGCTCTGCAGGCCCCACAGCCCGGTACGGGCACCCAGCACGACGGTGGCGTAATTGCGATCGAAGTTCTGCCCCGGGACGGTGTACATGCCCACTTCCGGCATCGACTGCAGCCAGGCGCTGGCTTCGCCGCCGTCCTTGAACTCGTGGTCGTAGGTTGCCTGCAGGTACGGCTTGACCATGGCACCGTCCAGACGCACCTGGAAGCCGACTCGGCCGACCAGGGAATCGATGTCCTGGTTGGCGTAGCCCAGCGCGGTGGCGCTGTCGTTGCTTTCCGTATAGCCGTCGAGCTTGATCTTCTGCCAGGTCAGGCCGGCCACCGGGCCGTACTTGAGGTTGCCTTCGCCCAGCGAATACCCGGCGTTGAGGGCGGCGGTAAGGTTGCTGCCGTCGGGGGAGCCGCTGTGCACGCGGGTCGCTGGCCCAAGCTGGACTTCGCGGTCCACGTCGTAGCTCAGCCAGCTGTAGCTGACCTGGGCATTGACCCACACCGGGCCGGTATACCAGCCGAAGAAGCCGCCCAGCGTGGTGTCGTCCTGCTTGAAGCTGCCGTTGCGGTTGCCGAAGTCGGCGTCCATGCGGCCGAAACCGGCAAAGCCACCGAACACCAGGTCGCCTGCAGTCCAATCCACGCCGAACAAGCCGGCCGGCGCCATGCCGTCATACAGGTCGGCGTGGTCGTAGCGCTGCATGTCGCCACGCACGCTGCCCCACCAACGCATGCCATCGGCGTCCGGCTTGCCGTCCAGATGCCAGGCCACCTGGTCGGCGCGCGCGCGGCCGCCGGCCTGCGCCGAATGCGTCAGCACCTGCTGCAGACGCGGCGCTTCCAGCAACGAGATGGCGTATTCGCCCAGGATCTGGTGCACTGCCGTGGTCGGGTGAATGCCATCGGCGAACACATAGGTGTTCTGCGCATTGGCGGCGACCAGGCTGGTCGGGTTACAGGCAGGCAGCGGCACGGCCGGGTTGCAGGCGGTACTGGTGACATTGCTGAAGCCATAGGTGCCCGGGTTGGCGACGATTTCCTGCAGCATGTGGAAGGTGTCGACCGGAATCACGCGCAGGCCGGCGGACTGCAGGCCATTGAACAAGGCGGTGTTGTAGGCGGTGGCCGCAGCGGTGCCTTGCGCCATTCCCACGGCGCCGCCGGCGCGGAAGCGCGGGGTGAGGCCGACGTCCGGAATGGTCGGCACCATGACGTAACGCGCGCCGGCATTCTGCAAGGTGGCCACGGCACCGACCTGGGCGGTCACCGCGCTGCCGATGATGGCCTGCGCCTGTGCCGGGGCGAGCGACGCGGCGAGCAGGTCGTTGGCGCCGCCCCACACGGTGTACAGCGCATTGGGGTTGGCGCGGCCGCCATTGGCGGTGAGGTAGGTGTTGATCTGGCTGGTTACCGACGGTGCAGCGCCGAGCGCGCTGACCGAGCTGGCCTGGATGCGCGCACCGCCGGCAGCGTAGTTGTCGCCGGTCTGGCCGTTGCCGTTGGGCGCGGCATTGGTGCCGAAATGGTCGCCGACATATTCGGCCCACACCCAACCCGGGTTGGTGGTGAACTTGCCGGTGACCGCGCGCGAAGCGGCCGGCAGCAGCGGGTTGTAATAACCGCTGTCGGTGAGGCTGTCGCCGAAGAACACGGTCTGGTCGAAGGCCGACTCGGCCATGGCCGGGGCGGCCGCGATAGCGATGGCCATAGCCATCAGGGAGCGGATCGGGCGAAGTGTTGAAGCCATCGGAATGCCTGCTTGAGTGAGTGGGACCGGGCCGGCGTGCATACGTACGCTGGCGAATGGCACATGGTTTCACCCTCGCCGCCCGCGCTCACGCTGCATTGCCGCATAACGCAAAAACGCGCGCCGGAGTGGCACGCGATGCAACAATGATGACATGAACATCCAACTCAACGGCACTCCGCGCGCACTTCCGGACAACTTGCCGCTGGCCGCCCTGCTGGAGCAGGAAGGCCTAGCACAACGCCGCGTCGCGGTAGAGGTCAATGGCGAAATCGTGCCGCGCGGACGGCATGCAGAACATGCGTTACGCGAGGGCGATGTGGTGGAAATCGTGCACGCGCTGGGCGGCGGATGATGCGCCGCGCAGGCCGGCGCATCCGCGCCCGATCG
Organism: Xanthomonas sp. D-36-1; assembly: GCF_017746155.1. Taxonomy (NCBI): domain Bacteria; kingdom Pseudomonadati; phylum Pseudomonadota; class Gammaproteobacteria; order Lysobacterales; family Lysobacteraceae; genus Xanthomonas; species Xanthomonas sp. D-36-1. Next base: position 101,887 of record NZ_JAGHWR010000022.1, on the reverse strand, counting down.
GTGATAATTGCCGCATGACGAATCCCGCCCCCTCTGATGCGCTGGTCATCGCCGGCAAACACTACCGTTCGCGCCTGCTCACCGGCACCGGCAAGTTCAAGGATCTGGACGAAACCCGCCGGGCCACCGAAGCCGCCGCGGCCGAAATCGTCACCGTCGCCATTCGCCGGGTGAATATCGGCCAGGACCCCAACGCGCCCAACCTGCTGGATGTGCTGCCGCCGGAGCGTTACACGCTGCTGCCCAACACCGCCGGCTGCTACACCGCCGAAGACGCGGTGCGCACCTGCCGGCTGGCGCGCGAGCTGCTGGACGGCCACAACCTCACCAAGCTGGAAGTGCTCGGCGACGAGAAGACGCTGTACCCGGATGTGGTGCAGACGCTCAAGGCCGCCGAACAACTGGTCGCCGATGGGTTCGAGGTGATGGTCTACACCTCCGACGACCCGATCCTGGCCAGGCGCCTGGAAGACATCGGCTGCGTGGCGGTGATGCCGCTGGCCGCGCCGATCGGCTCGGGGCTGGGCATCCAGAACAAGTACAACCTGCTGGAAATCATCGAAAACGCCAAGGTGCCGATCATCGTCGACGCCGGCGTGGGCACCGCCTCGGATGCGGCGATCGCGATGGAACTGGGCTGCGATGGCGTGCTGATGAATACCGCCATTGCCGGTGCGCGCGACCCGATCCTGATGGCCAGCGCGATGCGCAAGGCGATCGAGGCCGGACGCGAGGCGTTTCTGGCCGGGCGGATTCCGCGCAAGCGCTACGCATCGGCGTCGAGCCCGGTGGATGGTGTGATTGGATGATGGGGTGGTCTGCTGGCGTCGTGCGTGCGACCGGCTGCATTAGGCAACCGCCAGGCAGTGGCCGCTCGACGATGGGCGTGATCGCATCCGGCGCCGCGTCGTCTTTCCCCTCGCACCAACCCCTCTTCTATTGGAAGAGGGGCTTTTCACCTTCTGCGTGGGCGCGCGATGTGGTTGTCGCGCACGCGCGAGGCCTTTGTTTGCTGACCTGACCGACCTTTCATGACCGACCCGTTTACCAGCGACGGCGCCAAGATGCCGCCCAAGCCTTTCACCATCGAAGAGGGGCGCCGCCAGGTGCGCAGCTTCGTGCTGCGCCAGGGCCGCTTCACGCCGGCGCAGCAACGTGCGTTCGATGCGCTATGGCCACGTTTCGGGCTGGATTACCTCGGTAAGCCGCGCGATCTGGCTGCCACCTTCGGACGCGATGCGCACAAGGTGCTGGAGATCGGCTTCGGTAATGGCGCTGCATTGCGCTTTGCCGCGCAACAGGACCCCAGCCGCGATTACATCGGCATCGAGGTGCATGCGCCCGGCGTGGGCCGCCTGCTCAACGCCCTGGATGAAGACGGCAGCACGCATGTGCGCCTGTATCACCACGATGCGGTGGAAGTGCTCGAACACGAGATCGCCGACGGTGCGCTGGACGAAGTACGCATCTATTTCCCCGATCCATGGCACAAGAAGCGGCACAACAAGCGCCGCCTGATCCAGCCGGCGTTCGCGCAGTTGCTGGTGCGCAAATTACGCGACGGCGGCCGCCTGCATGCGGCCACCGACTGGGCCGATTACGCCGAACAGATGTGGGACGTGCTCGATGCCACCCCGGGCCTGGTCAATCGCGCCGGCCCGCGCGGCCACGTCGAACGCCCCACCTGGCGCCCGCAAACTCACTTCGAGACGCGCGGCCAGAAGCTCGGCCACGGCGTGTGGGATTTGCTGTATGACCGGGATTCGGGAATCGGGATTGGGGATTCGTAACGGCGGCATCCCCGGCAACCAGACGCTTCAGCGCTTTTAACCAATTCCCACTCCCGAATCACGAATCCCGGCCCCCAATGGACACCGCGCTGACGCTGACCAACGATATGAAGCTCGTCCTCGGGCTGGTCGGTTTCACGATGGCGATGTTCCTGTTCGAGCGCATCCGCGCCGACGTGGTGGCGTTGATCGTGCTGGTGGTCTTGGGCGTCACCGGGCTGGTGGCGCCGGAAGAACTGTTCGGCGGTTTCTCCGGTAATGCGGTGATGAGCATCATCGCCACCACCATTCTGGGCGCGGGGCTGGAGCGCACCGGTGCGTTGAACCGGTTGGCCACCTGGTTGTTGCGGCGTTCGCACGGCAGCGAGCAGCGCCTGATGATGATGACGCTGGCCATCTCCGGCTTGAACTCGTCGTTCATGCAGAACCCGTCGGTGATGGCCTTGTACCTGCCGGTCGCCTCGCGCCTGGCCGCACGCACCGGGCTCACCTTGCAGCGCATGCTGCTGCCGATCGCCGCTGCCATCGTGATGGGCGGCGCGCTCACCATGGTAGGCAATTCGCCGCTGATCCTGCTCAACGACCTGCTGGTCTCGGCCAACAACAACCTGCCCTCGGGCATGGCCAGCATCGAGCCCTTGACGATGTTCGCGCCGCTGCCGATCGGCGTGGCGTTGCTGATCGCGGCGTTGCTGTACTTCCGCTTCTACGGCGACCGCAAGTTGATCGAAGAAGAACGCCTGATCAACGAAGGCGTGACGCCCTCGCGCACCGAAAGCTATTTCGCCAAGACCTACGGCATCGACGGCGATGTGTTCGAGCTGACCGTCACCGCCGAAAGCCCGCTGGTGGGCATGACTCTGGGCGAAGCCGAAGCCTTGCACGATGCGCCGTTGCTGCTTGCGCTCAAGACCGGCAACGACACCCGCCTGGCACCGCCGGCCGATATGCGCATCTGGGTCGGCAGCGTGCTCGGCGCGATGGGTCCGCGCCAGGAAGTAGCCGATTTTGCGCAAAACCAGTTCCTGCGCATGTCCTCGCGCCTGCGCAACCTGGGCGACCTGTTCAACCCCAGCCTGGCCGGTATCTCCGAAGCATTGATTCCGCCCAACTCGCGGTTGATCGGCAAGAGCGCCGGCCAATTGCGCCTGCGCAAGCAGGCCGGCATCAGCCTGCTGGCGATCAACCGCGACAAGCAGGTCATCCGCGAAGACGTGCGCAACGTGCCGCTGCGCGCCGGCGACATGCTGGTCTTCCACAGCATCTGGCAGGACCTGGCGCAGGCGGCGGAAAGCCGCGATTTCGTGCCGGTCACCGACTTCCCCAAAGGCGAGCAGCGCCCGCACAAATTCAAGATCGCGATGGCGATCTTCGCCTTCACCATCCTGATCGCGCTGACCTCGCGCCTGCCGGTGGCGCTGACGCTGATGACCGGCGTGGCCTGCATGCTGCTCAGCGGCGTGCTGCGCATGGACGAGGCCTACGCGTCGATCAACTGGAAGACCATCTTCATGATGGCCGGGCTGATTCCGCTCGGCTGGGCGATGGACAGCAGCGGCACCGCGGCCTGGGTCGCCGGCCATACCATCGACCGCCTGCCCGAAGGCATCCCGGTGTGGGCGCTGGAAATCAGCCTGGCCTTGCTGACCACCGCGTTTTCGCTGGTGATCAGCCATGTCGGCGCCACCATCGTGATGGTGCCCATCGCGGTCAATCTGGCGCTGGCCGCCAACGGCAACCCGACCGCGTTCGCGCTGATCGTGGCGTTGTCGGCGTCCAACAATCTGATGACCGCGTCCAACCCGGTGATCTCGATGGTGGCCGGCCCGGCCAACTATCAACCGCGCGAGTTATGGCGGGTGGGCGCGCCACTGTCGCTGATCTACATCGTGGTGATGGTGTCGATGATCAACCTGATGTTCTGGTGGGCGGCGCGCTAATCCGGCGTTGCGCTTTCAGCGCGGCTGACAACATGTCATCGGCAATCGTCCTTGGCGCTTACCCAAGCAGCACCTGCTCATCCTCGACCCGTACCGGCACCGCGAACAGCGATTGACCGCGACACGGGCCGCTGACGCATTCGCCGCCACTCAATTCGAATGCCGCACCGTGCGCGGCGCAGACCAACTGCCCTTCCTTGGTCTTGAGAAATTGCCCCGGCGCCCAATCCAGCCGGCGGCCGGCATGCGGACAGATGTTCAGCCAGGCACGGACCTGGGTCCCTTCGCGATACAGCACCAGCGACTCGGCACCGCTATCCAAGCGTGCTTCGACCTCCAAAAACCCGGCATCGGGAATCTGCGTCAACGTGGCAAGCGTGGTGAGCGATGGCGACGACATGCAGGGGACCGGGCAACGACGGGCCTGGATTGTGGCATGCGGGCCTGGGCGGCACGGAACCTCAGGCGTCGGCTACGGGATGAGAAGCGACAACACCATCCCCCAGCCAACCGGCCACAACTGGGCGTATGCGCTCTCATCCACGCTTGCTGCATGTGATCGTCTTCGCATATCGCAGCATCGATTAACGAACTTTTCACTCAATGACATGAAACCGCAACGATACTGCGCGCTCGTTTCCTGCCCGGCAGCCCACCGCCATGCCCGCACGCCTCTTCCAATTCGGCAACTTCCACCACCTGTTTGCGCCGCGCAAGCCGCGTCACCCGTTGGTGCGCGTTGCCGCCGGCCTGGCTGGTCTGGCGATCCTTGCGGTGCTGATCTTCTTCAGCGTGTTCGTTGGTGCAGCGATGATCCTGGGTGGCATCGCCTGGAAGCTGTTGAGCAAGTCGAACCGCCGCACGCCGCAGCAGGCACGCGTGGTCGACGCCGAGTACCACGTGGTGCGCAAGCCCGCGTTGCCGTTGTCGCACTGACACCTGGCTGACTGCATTGCTGCATCTCTCGGCCTGCGCAGCAGGTGCCGGATGCGTGGATGGCTGCATCGATGATGTTTTTTCTTCCAGCAAGCCAGACCTGGCGTGCGGCAGTTTGCCGCGTTCTAAGCACGGCTATCGGCTGGGTGATGCGCTGCGCTGATGGGCCAGACGCGCATATGGCGCTGCCTCGAACACCGGTTCACTGGCCTGCGCCCTTCTGAATCAACGCCGCATCAATGCGCACTGCGCTCGCATTGAAGGCAAGCGGAGCGCTGTCAGCGCTGTGGTGGGTGCGCAATCGTCTCGTTGCACGCGTTGCCACTCACGCGTCGATGCGGCTGTCTGACGCCCTGCACGCGCTGCCAGCCCGGCCATGCCGTGCACTGGATGCGGGCGTCACGGTTCCGTCGTACACGGGCAAACCGCTAGACTCACCTGCCCATACGTTGAGGATGCGCGCATGACCCACGATGTGATTCCCGCCGCCGATGTTCCGCGCATTCCAGTGGTGGGCGGTGGCAGTTTTCCGGTGCACCGCATCTACTGCGTAGGGCGCAACTTCGCCGACCATGCGCGCGAGATGGGCGCCACCGCACCGGCCTCCAAGGACGAGCGTGGCCAGCCGACTTTTTTCATGAAGCCTGCCGATGCCATCGTGGTCGGCCACGGCGACCACATCCCCTACCCACCCGGCACCAGGGAACTGCACCATGAAGTGGAACTGGTGGTGGCGCTGGGCAGCGATGCGCCCGCTGGCGAGTTGCCGGTGGAACAGGCCGAGCGCTTGATCTACGGCTACGGCGTGGGCCTGGATCTGACCCGTCGCGATCTGCAGGCCGCTGCCAAGGCAAAAGGCTTGCCCTGGGATATCGCAAAGGGCTTCGATCACTCCGCGCCGGTGAGCGAGCTGGTGCATGCCGGCGAAGTCGGCGCGCTGGAGGCGCTGAATCTGTCGCTGGAGGTCAACGGCCAGGTGCGTCAGCAGTCATTGCTGGATCAAATGATCTGGAACGTGCCGGAGATCCTGCACGAGCTTTCCAAACTGTATGCACTGCGCGCAGGTGATCTGATTTTCATGGGCACGCCGGCCGGCGTCGGCCCGTTGCTGCCAGGCGACCAGTTCAGTGCGCGCCTGGAGAACGTCGCCGAGCGCCACGGCATCATCGCGGGCTGACATCGGGCCGGCTACGATCCGGCTGCGGCAGTTGGTCCGCGACCGCAGTTGGAGTGCACTATGGGAATGGTCAGCGAATTCAAGCAATTCGCAATGCGCGGCAATGTCATCGACCTGGCGGTCGGTGTGGTCATCGGTGCGGCGTTCGGCAAGATCGTCACCGCGCTGGTGGAGAAAATCATCATGCCGCCGATCGGTTGGGCCATCGGCAATGTGGATTTTTCGCGCCTGGCGTGGGTGCTCAAGCCGGCCGGCGTCGATGCCACCGGCAAGGAGATCCCGGCCGTTGCGATTGGCTACGGCGATTTCATCAACACCGTCGTGCAGTTTTTGATCATCGCCTTCGCGATCTTTCTGGTGGTCAAGTTGATCAACCGCGTGACCCATCGCAAGCCGGACGCCCCAAAGGGCCCGAGCGAAGAAGTACTGTTGCTGCGCGAAATTCGCGACACGCTCAAGAACGACACGCTCAAGCCGCCGGGCGCGCTGTAAGCGGGCACAACCCAGTGGCGCATCCTGTGGCGCAACTTCGCGCAGAAGGATGACCTTTCGCACGCAGACGGGGGACGTCGCGCTGATAAGCTCGGGGTCCCCTTGTCGTTGGAGCCGCCCTGCATGCGTCGTCTCGCTGTTGCCATCTCTACCCTACTCGCCTGCTCCTCCGCACTCGCCGCACAGACCAGCATCCCCGACAGCGCATTGCGTACCGCAGCGCAGTTGCGCGAGCAGGCGTTGGCCGACAACACCGGCTTTGCGGTGGTCCAATCGTTGACCACCGAAGTGGGCCCGCGCATTGCCGGTGGCGAAGCAGACCCGCGTGCGGTGGCCTGGGCCAAGGCGAAATTCGCTTCGCTGGGTTTCGACAAGGTGTGGACCGAGCCGGTGACCTTTCCGAAATGGGAGCGTCGCAGCGAACACGCTGCCGTGCTCGGCGCGCATGCGCAGCCGCTGACCATCACCGCACTGGGCGGCAGCCCGGGCGGCATCGTCGAAGGCGAGGTGGTGCGTTTCGAAACGTTGGCAGCGTTGCAGGCCGCGCCGGCTGGCTCGCTGGCCGGCAAGATCGCATTCGTCGATTACCAGATGGTCAAGGCGCGCGACGGCAAGGACTACGGCAATGGCGGCGCCGTGCGTAGCAAGGGACCGTCCGAAGCGATACGCAAGGGTGCCATTGGATTTGTCATGCGCTCGGCCGGCACCGATTCGCACCGCGTGCCGCATACCGGCATCACCCGTTTCGACGAAGGCCTGACGCCGGTGCCGGCCGCAGCGCTGTCGGTGCCCGATGCCAACCAGCTCGCGCGGCTCACCGCACTGGGCAGCACGCGCGTGCGTCTGGCGCTGGATTGCGGCTGGGACGGCACGGCCACCTCGTACAACGTGATCGGCGAAATCACCGGGCGCAGCAAGCCCAAGGAAGTGGTGGTGATCGGCGGGCATCTGGATTCGTGGGATCTGGGCACCGGCGCCATCGACGACGGTGCCGGCGTGGCGATCACGATGGCTGCCGGCCACCTGATCGGCCAACTCAAGCAACCACCCAAGCGCACCATCCGCGTGGTGGCCTTCGCCAACGAGGAGCAGGGTCTGTACGGTGGCAAGGCGTATGCGGCAGCGCACGGCAACGATGCCAAGGACATGACGCTGCATCAGATCGGCGCGGAAAGCGACTTCGGTGCCGGGCGCATCTATGCCTTCAACACCGGCGCGGCGGCGCCGGACGACTCGCGCGCGGCGACCAAGCAGATTGCCGAGGTACTGGCACCGCTGGGCATCGCGTACGAACCGGGCAAGGGCGGCCCCGGCCCGGATGTCGGGCCGATTTCGGCCAAGGGTGGAGCCTGGGGGTGGCTGGCGCAGGATGGCACCGACTACTTCGATCTGCACCACACCGCCGACGACACGTTGGACAAGATCGACCCGAAGGCGCTCGCGCAGAACGTGGCCGCCTACACCGTGTTCGCGTATCTGGCCGCAGAAGCCGATGGCGATTTCGGCAGCCGCGCCAAGAGCGTGCAACCGCCGAGCGAATGATTGCGAGGACGATGCGGTGCATGCGCCGAACGCTGGATGTGGCAGTGATTTGCTCATTTTCAGGCGGCAGGCGCATGCAGGAATCGCACGATGCCTGGCGCTGCTGATTGCGTAGATCGGCGCGTTCGTCTGGCGAGTGTGCAGTTGCGATGCAGCGGCTGCCGCTGGTACTGCGTGAGGTGATTGGTCGGTTGCTTTTCGTGGTCGCTTCACACCTCGAAGCGGTAGCGCGCATTCGCTCTTACCCCAGGATGAGCACACACAATGGTGGCCAAGCGGCAACGCAGTGCGAACAATGCGGCGACGTTGTTGGATGTCGCCAAACACGCTGGCGTCTCGCCGATGACCGCTTCGCGTGTGATCAACCGTCACCCGCATGTGGGCGAAGCGATGCGCGCGCGCGTGGAGGCCTCGGTACAGGCATTGGGCTACCGGCCCAATCTCGCCGGTCGTTCGTTGCGGACCAGCGGGCTGCTGCGTATCGGCGTGCTGTACAGCAACCCGAGCGCCGCGTACCTCAATCAATTCATGCTTGGCCTGCTCGAGCAGAGCAGCCTCACCGGCAGCCAGGTCATGGTGGAGAAGTGCGGCGCCATCCGCAGCCAGCGTGCGGCCACCGAGCGCCTGCTCGCTGCCGGCGTCGATGGGGTGATCCTGCCACCGCCGTTATGCGACTCGCGTCAGACCATCACCGAACTCGATGCGCGCGGCATTCCGGTGGTGGCGGTGGCCAGTGGCGCACCGATGGCGCAAATCAGCTCGGTGCGGATCGACGACTACCAGGCTGCGCGCGCCATCGTCGACCACCTGATCGAGCTCGGGCATCGTCGCATTGCGTTGATCAAGGGCGACCCGAAACACACCCCGAGCGCACTGCGCGCAAATGGCTATCTCGACAGCCTGCACGCTGCCGGCTTATCGGTCGCAGATGGCTTGATCGCAGAGGGCTTGTTCACCTATCACTCCGGGCTCCTCGCCGCGCGCAGCCTGTTGGCGCAGCCGCAGCCAGCCACTGCGATCTTCTGCAGCAACGACGACATGGCGGCCGCAGCGGTCGCGGTCGCGCATGGATTGGGCTTGCGCGTGCCCGAAGATGTCTCCATCGCCGGCTTCGACGATACGCCGGTGGCCACCACCATCTGGCCCGAGCTCACCACCGTGCATCAACCGGTCACCGCCATGGGGCGCGCTGCTGTGTCACTGCTGGCCGACGCGGTCCGTCAACGCCGCAAGGGCGACACCGCACCCGGCGTGCATCAGGTGATGAAATACACGCTGGTCAAGCGTGGCTCGACGGCAGGGCCGCCGAAGACATAGCGCGACAGCGCACCATCACCATCCCGGTTCGGCACAGACGCACCACATCCATCTGCGCGCACGCTGCGCCGTCGCAGCCGACCGCTGCCCTTTCAACGGCAATCAGACTCACAGTTGCAGCATTCCACTGCCGCCATGATGCACAGTCGCCCATGCAATCACGCAAAAAAACGGCCACATCGCTTCCCGACGATGTAGCCGAATGGGAGGGTATTCGACGTCGCCGCCGAACGTACTGCAACGCCGTATCGCACGGCGACGGGAAGAACGCGCAATGACCGCTTGGAGAGGAACGAGGAGAACCGCATGTGCGGCACGGCGCGAGCATGCGCCGTTCCGCACATCAGTGTCTTGCATCAGCGCATGGCATCAGAAGCGCAAACGCAGACCCGCGTAGTAGCGACCCTCGAAGATGTTCTGGTCGAAGTAGTGATTGGTCCACTGCGCGTAACGGCGTTCGCTTTCGCCGGTGAGGTTGGTGGCCTGGGCGTACAGGGTCAGGTGGTCGTTGACGTCGTAGCTCAACGACGCGTCCAGGTAGCCGACGTCGTCGTTCCAGATCGCCAGCTCGTCGCCCCATGCGGAACTGTTGACCTGACTGAAGCGCTTGCTGCGCCAGTTGTAGGCCACGCGCGCCTGCAGCTTGTCCTTCTGATACCACAGCACCGCGTTGGCCTGATGCTTGGAGTTGTCGCCGATCGGCAGCGTGTTGCCGTCGATATCGGTGTTGTCGGTATCGGCGTCGGAGAAGGTGTAGTTGATGTTGGTCCCGAAGCCGCTCAGCCAGCCTGGCAGGAAATCGAAAGCCTGCTGGTAGCCGATTTCGAAGCCCTTGATCTTGCCGCCGCCGCCATTGACGATGCGCTCCACCGGGCCGCCCGCGCGCACGACGCCATCGGCATCGGGCAAGGGCTCGATGTTGGTAACGGTGGTGGGGAACGACTTCACGTCGATCAGGAACGCACCCACGCTGATCAACGAGGCATCGGCGAAATACCATTCCCACGAGGCGTTGTAGTTGGTGGCGCGATACGGATCCAGATCCGGATTGCCCGAACGGCCATTGAGGAACAGCACCGCATCCGATGGCAGCGACGGATTACGCGGCGGCGTGCCATTCACGGCGTAGAAGCTCACCAGACCACGGCCGAGATCGGGCAGATCCTGACGCGCAACCGCCTTGTTGTAGGCGAAACGCAGCTTCTGCGCGTCGGTGACGTCCAGCGACAGGTTCGCGCTGGGCAGCACATCGGTGTACTGGCGATTGAGACGGTTGGTGCCGATCGCCGGGCTGACGCCATTCCATTCGACATTGCCGATGTAGACGTTGCCGCTGCTCAAATACTGGTCGATCGCCAGCTTGGTCTGCACGATGCGCGCACCGATGTTGGCCGTCCACGGCACGCGCGTGCCGGTACCGCCCTCCAGATTGGCCATGAAATAGGCCGATCTGGTTTTTTCGGTGACCTGGTAGGAATCGGCCGCCTGCTGATACGCCACGTTGCCCGGATACAGGCTGTTGAGATAAGCCACCGGGTCTTTCATCGCCTGCGGATTGATGGCAGGCAGACCCTGGCGACCGAGGCCGGTGACCTTGAGCGGATCGAAGTCGTTGAAATACGCCCAATAGCCGGGAATCGAATTGAACGGCAGCAAGCGCGCCTCGGACACGCCACTGCAGGTATCCACGATCAGCGGATCCTTGTAGTAGTACAGCGAACGGTTCGGGTCGGCACAGCTGGACGACACCGGCGACAGATAACGATAGGTATCGAGCTTGAAATCGCGCTCGCCATAGCGAATGCCGAACTGGAAGCCGCGCACCACGCCCTCGTCGAACTCGAAGGTGCCGTCCGCGCGGAATGCGTCCATCTTGGCCTCGATCTTGTTGCCCTGCGCCCAGGTGGACATCAGCTGCCAGTTGTCTGGGTTGGACACATCGGTAGCGAGGTTGACCGCCGGATAGGTGCCGCGAAAATCCACCGATGCATCCACGGTGGGCAGGCCGTTGACATTGGCCCACTGGGTCACGCCGCCGGCACGTGGGATCTGGTCGCCGCGCGTCACCGCTGCATCGGCACGCGCTTCGTCGTAGGTGCGCTGCGCATCGCCGTGCACCCAGCGGAACGAGGCACGGAACGGACCACCATCGTCGTAACGCAATTCCAGATTGGTGTTGAGCGCATCCGAATCGGCTACGCCGGCCATCGAATGCGCCTGAAAGCGGTTGTAGCGGAACTGGCCGTACTCCAGCACGCCGTTGGGGTCGACGACCGAGCCCGGCTGCAACTGGTTGGTCGCCCAACCGGTATGCAATTGTGCCGCCACCGAGGTGTCGTGGTCTTCGAGCTTGGTGTAGGCGGCGTCCGCCAGCACCGTCCACGAATCGTTGATGTTGAACTGGAACGAGCCGTTGACGCCGGTGCGCTGGCGATCGGTGCTGCGGTTATCCAGTTCGGTCGCCACCCAATTGTAGAAGTAGTCGCGCGGCAGATTGCCCGGGTCGGTATTGCTGCCGATACGTCCATCGCCGTTGAAGTCGAAGCCGACGTTTTGTTCGGTGGATTTCTGTGCGCCATTGGAATAGACGCTGGGATGCTTGTTTTCCAGCGTGGCATCCGAATACGACACCGCCAGCAACGCGCCCCAACGCGCGGTGCGGAAACTGGCCAACCCCGAATACAATTCGTTGGCTTTCTGCACGCGATCGCCGTACGAGCCTTCGGCCTGCCCGCTGAAGGTCCAGCCCTCGGGCAGATCGAACGGGCGCCGCGTCTTCAGCGAGACGGTGCCGCTGATGCCGCCATCCAGATCGGCCGCAGTGGGCGACTTGATCACGTCCACGCCACTGAACAGCGTGGGCGGAATATCCACGAAATCCGGCTGCGCGCGACCGATGTTCGGCTGACCATATTGATCGCCGCCGCCGGCACTCAAGTACAACTCGCCGTTCATGGTGGTCTGCACCTGCGGCATGCCACGGATATTGAGCTGCGAACCTTCGCCGGCCGAGCGCCGGATCTGCACGCCAGGCACGCGCTGCAGCGAATCGGTGATGGTGACGTCGGGCAACTTGCCGATGTCTTCGGCAGAGATCGAATCGATGATCTGCGCGGCGCTGCGCTTGTTCTCGATGGCTTCGGCCTGCGCACCGCGCACGCCCTTGACCATCACCTTGTCCAGTTCGGTTACGCCTGGAGTGGGGGCGGTGTCCTGCGCGCTTGCGCTGCCGGCAAGCAGGGTGAGCGCAGCCGCAAGTGCGGCCGCCAATGGGGTGTGACGGGTATTCGAATGCAGCTTGTTCATGGTCCCCTCCCAGGGATGACAAATCCACGACCGTTTCGACTGGCATTACCGGCAGGGCAATGCGGTATTGGCCGACGCACCAGGCGGTGCGTCAGTGAGAGCGTCGTGCACGGCACGGCGCGGCAACACGCAGACGTCGCTACGGAGACCCGTTGGCGACACCTGTCGATGGTTCGGCATTCCAGCCACGCAATTGCAGCGTGGCGTTGCGCAAGGCGGCAGCAGACGGGCCGCGAATTTCCACCACGCGTTCTTCGCCTGGCGCCAGGCTCAGATAATTGTCGCTGTAATAGGCTGGCAGGATGCGTTGGCCTTGCGCATCCACCAGGGTCAACTTGGTGTTGAGGGCCACCTGCTGCGACGGGTTGCGGACGGTGGCGCGCAGCACGGCCTCGTTGCCCTGCTGCAATTGCGTGGTGAGCTGCAGCGGCACCTTTGCGAGCGCGTCCAGCCCACGCATCGCCACCGCATCGCGCGCCACCCAGTAAAAGTTGCGCGAACGCACCACCGCGTCGCGATCGAGCAACTGCAGCCGCACAAAGCCCAGCCCGTTGGTGTCCTTCAGCGATGGTGCCAACTGCAGCACGGGTGCCGACACTGCCACTGCAGCGGCGTCCAGCGCCTGTTCACGCTGTTGCAGCAGCTTGCCGTCACTGGCGTACACCTCTGCACGCACACGCAATCCACGCACCGGCGTGGCAGCGTTGTTGACCACGACCACTTCGTACCCCGGCAGATTCATCTGCACATGCAGGGTCTCGGCTGCATTGCGCACGCCGTAATACGCGGCGTGGGTGTCGTAATCGTGGCTATACACCTGCCACATGTTGCTCGGCCACGCCGGATGGCTCATCCACAGCAGGCGACCGCTGTTCTTGCTCCACAGTTGCGCGTTGAAGCCTTCGAAAATGGCGCGGTGGGTTTCGTAATTGAGCAGCTGCGCCTTGCGCTCGAAATCGGCCAGGCCGGTCGGTGCACCCAGCTTGTCGGTCAGCGTGCGCATGAAACTATTGGTATCGCCGTTACCGGACTGGTGCCAGTCGTGGTACGCCCAGGCGTCGCTGATTGGCCATTGGTCGCCAACGGCCGGCACCGAGGCCTTGAACGACTCCAGCGTGGAGAACGATGGCGTGCCCACTTCCACCGAGAAGCCCTGCGCCAGCTTGTTGAAGTAGGCCACCGGCTCGCGATAGTTGTACGGCCCACTGCCCTGCAAATTGATCTCGTTGGAACTGCCGGTGTACCAGCGCGTGCCGTCGAGTTCGGCAACCAGCTTGTCCAGGCCTTCGTTGAGGATGGGGGCCGGCACGCCTTCGTTGCGCCCGAACCACAACACGATGGACGGATGATTGCGGAAGCGCTTGATCACCTCGGCCGCGTTGTCCAGGAACAGCGCCGCATCGGCCGGTTCCATGTTGTAGTTCTGCGTGGACTGCCAGAAATCGTTGAGCACCAACATGCCGTACTCGTCGGCCAGCTCGAAGAAACTTGCTTCGGTGTTCTGCCCGACCCAGTTGCGCACCACATTGAAGTGCGCATCGCGCTGCAGGCGGAAGTACGGCTCCAGCCGCTCACGCGACACGCGCTTGCGCCAATCGTCCATGCCCCAGTTACCGCCTTTCACGGCAATGCGCACACCGTTGATGCGGATGACCAGATGCGGGGCCAGCGTGGAATCGTCCAGCTGCTGAACTGCCGGCGAGCCCAGCGCACCGGGATATAGCGACTGCGCGTTGCCGCCGGGTACTGGCCGGATCGCCGCATGGCGTACATCGACGATGCGTTCGCCACGCTGGCGGGCCTGGTTGAGATCGACCAGCACACGGCGCAATGCGCCATCGTCGTCGAATAACGACAGCTCGTAGGTCACCTCGCGAATACCGAAGCGCAGCTGCTGCGCATCCGAGCGCGCGCCTGCCACATCGACGCTGGTATGCAATGTATACAGCGCAGGCTCGCCGTAGCCGTTGGGCCACCACAGCCGCGGGTTGACGAGGCGCAACTGTGGCGTATCGCCCGCAGTGAACTTCAGCGTACTGCCGCCGGCCGGCACCATGACCTGGCGCTGGATGGTCACATCGCCGAAGACCAACTGCACGCTGCCCTGCACTGCGGCAGGCGTGTCGTTGCGCAGCGGCACGTTGATTTCCAGTTCGGCACGTTGATGATCCGGCGCCAAGCGCGCGGTCAGCACCTGGATGTCGCCAAGTGCGAGCGGGCCGCTGGCGTGCAACTGCACGTCCTGCCACAGACCGGCATTGCGGTCGCGTACCGCGGGAATCCAGTCCCAGCCCTCGCTGGCGATGAAGGTCGGGCCATCCAAGGCCTGCATGCCGCCGTTTTCGCCGACGCCTGCGCTCATCGATTGTTCGTGCGCAATGCCCGGATGCGGTGGCGGCGACACCCGTACCGCAATGACGTTGCGACCTGGCTTGAGCCGCGTGCTGACATCGAAACGACCGCGTGCGAATGCGCCGCGCGTACGCCCGACCTGCACGCCATTGACCCAGACTTCGCCGGCATAGTTGATGCCGTTGAACAGCAGTTCCAGACGCTTGCCTTGCGCGGCGGCAGGCAGATCGAAACTGCTGCGGTACGACCAGTCCTGACGGCTCAGCGCTTCGGGAATGGCCATGTTGTTGAGACCGATGTCCGGATCCGGATACACGCCACGGTCGACCAGCGTGGTGAGCACGGTGCCGGGCACGGTCGCCGCACGCCATGACGCATTGCCGGTGGTGTCATCGCGACGCGACAGCGTGGCGCCGGTCGCTTGACCAAGCTCCGGTGCTGCGGCCAGCTGCCATGCACCCACACGCCAGGAAGTGGCATCCAGCGACTGCAATGCCGGCGCGTTCGCCACCGGCTTTGCAACCGGCGTCGAGAACGCTGCACTACTGCGCGGCAGCGTTGCAGCCGGCTGCGGCGCAAGCTGGCCGGCCATCTGCTTGACCTGCAAGCGCCAGCCTGGCGATGCGTCTTCGAAGCGTTGCAGTGCCGGATCCGGCGCATTTTCGGCAAGCTGTGCAATGGCCTGTGCATCCAGCGCGCCCGCCTGTACCGTAAAGCCGGCGAGATCGCCGCCGAAGTGTTGCGTATACGCCGCCGGCTGCTGGCGTGGCCCGAATACGAGCGTCGGCGCGATGGCCGTCCGCTGCACAGGACCGCTGGCGACCTTGCGGCCGTTGGCATACAGGGTCAGGCGAGCGCCCTGGGCAACTGCGGCCACTTGCGTCCAGCTGTCTGCACGCAGGGTTTGCGTACTGCGCAACACATTGCCGGCGCCCTGCGCAAAGCCGAGTGTGCCGCCATCGATCACGAAGTAGCGGCCTGTGCCTTGCGGATCGCCCACGCCTGCAATCAATGCAGGACCTGTGATCGACCGTGATGGGCGCACCCAGCCAGAGACGCTCCAGTCCGCATCGGCAGACAACCACGGCGTCGGGGCAGCGAGCTTCTTGGTCAGCGCAACGCCACCGGCAAGCACGCGCACGTCATACGGACCGGGCGAATCGTCGGCAGGCGCTGCCTCCACTGCAGTTCAACCCATGCATGCACACAACACCCACAGCGCTCCGCGGCGGAACGCCCTGCGAACCATCAGCATTAGAGGCCTCTCCCAAGCTCTACTGCCACACAACGGTGCACATCGCTTCGATGCAATCGGCAACCCGTCGCGCAGACGTTTGCGTCATGACCTCCGTGATGCCGCCCGTGGCTGCCGCCCCTGTTTCAGCGGCCATGGTGCGAGGTAACGTTACCCCAGCTGGATATCGACAACAACCTTTCTGCGCTAGGGTTGGCAATCCCAGGAGGAGGGAATCATGCGAAACCTGATCCAGTCCGCAGTCCCCGCGGCATGTGCGTTGTTGTGTTTGATCGCTGCACCCGCTGCAGCACAGAGCTTGCGCGTGCAATCGCCTGATGCACGCACGCAAGTGGAATTCACGCTACGTGCCGGTGGCGTGCCCAGCTATCGCGTGCTGTATCGCAACACATTGGTGCTCGACGATGCGCCGCTCGGGCTGGATCTGGGCCGAGGCAACAAGCTCGGCCGTGACATGACGCTACACAGCAGCACGACCGAACTGCACGACAGCCGCTTCACCTTGACGGTCGGAAAGACGCGACAGGCGCGCGACCACTATCGAGAACTGCGCGTGCAACTGGCCGATACGCAACATCGCAAGCTCAGCATCGAACTGCGTGCGTACGACGACGGCGTTGCGCTGCGTTACGTCCTGCCGGATGCAGGCCAGGTGCACATTCGCGACGAACTCACCAGTTTCGCGTTCCCGCACGATTACCGCTGCTGGAACTTGAATCTGGGCCGTTTCGGAACCAGCCACGAGGGCGAATACGATGCAATCGCCGCATCCAAATTGCGCGCGCATAATTTGATCGAGTTACCGCTGGTGTGCCAGACCGATGCCAACGGCACCACGCTTGCGATCGGAGAAGCGAACCTGCGCGATTACGCCGGGTTGTATCTCACCGGTCGTTCCGAAGGCGGTCTGGGCGTATCGGCAAAACTGTCGCCGCGCCTGGACGACCCCACATTAGCGGTCAGCATCGATGCCAAGGGCCGCGATTTCGCCACGCCATGGCGGGTGATCATGCTGGCCGACAACCCCGCAAGCCTGATCGAATCCAACCTGATTTCCGCGCTGAATCCGCCGCCCGCCTTCGATGCGAGTTGGGTGCGCGCGGGTAAATCGGCGTGGGATTGGTGGTCGGGCAGCTTGGCCAGCGGGGTAGCCAACCCGGGTATGAATACCGCCACCATCCAGCGCTATATCGATCACGCGCAGCAGTTGAAACTGCAATACATGCTGATCGACGACGGCTGGTACTACGGCAGTACCGGCGATGGTCAGTACAACGCCGATGCGGATATTCGCCGGCCCGTCGCGCAACTCGATCTGCCCGGCCTGGTGAACTACGCACGCGAGCGCGACGTAGGGCTATGGCTCTGGGCGCACTGGCGCGCGCTCGATGCGCACATGGACGAAGCGCTCACCTGGTATCAGCAACTGGGCATCAAGGGCATCAAGGTCGATTTCATGGACCGCGACGATCAGCAGATGGTGGACTTCTATCACCGCCTGCTGCGCAAGGCTGCCGAGCACAAGTTGTTGGTGGATCTGCACGGTGCGTATCACCCGACCGGGCTGACCCGCACTTATCCGAACTATCTCACCCAAGAGGGCGTGCTCGGCGCCGAGTACAACAAGTGGAGCGCACGCATCACCGCGACCCACAACCTCACCTTGCCATTTACGCGCATGTTGCTTGGGCCGATGGATTACACCCCTGGCGGCTTCCGCAATGTCCGCCCGGCCGACTTCAAGCCACAGCACTTCGGTCCCCAGGTGATGACCACACGCGCGCAGCAATTGGCGATGTACGTGGTCTATGAGAGTCCGTTTGCGGTAGTTGCCGACAGTCCCGAGCAATACGAAAACGTGCCTGCCGCGCAGTTCTTGCGTGATGTGCCTGCAAGCTGGGACCAGACGCGTGCGCTGGATGGCGCCATCGGCGAGCACATCGCGCTGGCGCGGCGGCGTGGCAAGGATTGGTATGTGGGTGCGATGACTAACGAGCAGGCGCGCACGATGCAATTGCCGTTGTCGTTCCTGGGCAAGGGCAACTGGACAGCCACCATCTACGCCGATGGCCAGGCGCCGACGGACGTGCGCATCGAGACCCGCACACTCACCCGCAACGACACCTTGCAGCTGAACCTGGCGGCAAATGGCGGCGCGGCCATCAGGCTGCAAAAGAAGTAAAAGCCGATAAGCCGAGGTGACGTGACCAGGCGTACGTTGCGCAAGCGCTTTGGCGTGAGCGCGGGTGTGCTTGCGGTTCGATTCGGCGTCAAACGTGCGCACCGCGGCGGTGCGCACGTTTTGCAGCTGCGATTACGTTATGGCAAATCCACTGCCGCACACACCGCCGGACGCGCCTCCTTGATGGGTTGCACGCCACGCGCATCGAACTGCAGCCCTGCATGCGCCGGCGTGAATGCCGGCCAGGCCGGCAGGCCCTCGGCATTCGGATTACCCTGCTGCACGAACGCGGCCCAATAGCGCTGCAGGGACACCGGCGGCTGGCCGATCGACAGGTTCTTGAACAGGAACGGCAACTCTGCGCTATGCGTCACCTGCCCACCGGGAACGGCGGTATCGAACACGTAATGCCATACCGGCACGCCCAGCGCAGCCTGGCGCTGCGCCACGGTCACCGCCGGGCAGCGGAAGGTGAGATCGGTGGACAACTGCATGGACGCATTGCCTTGCCGTTCGGCGCGCTGCGCGATAGCGGCGCGATGCGTTTGCAGGATGGCGCCGGCGTGGTCGGGATAGTCGCGGCGCACCCGCCTCTCGGCGCCGTCCTCGCCGCCATAGCGCAGTTCCTGCACCACGTAACCGATCAACAGTGGCACCTTTGCCTGCGCGCCAGCAGCGAGCATCTGCGCTGGCGCATGCGGCAGCACGCGCCCGTCGACCACCGCCTGCAGCCAGATATAGCCGTCGTCATCCAAGGCCGGCACATCCACGCCCTGCGCGGCCTTGAGCAGTTGGTTGACCGGCAACGCGCGCAGTTGCGCCAGACGCGTTGCCGGATCGTCGATGCCGGCGCGTTTGGCAATGCTCGCGCCCAGCGCGCGATTGTCTTCCAGGCTGCGCGCCGGCAGGCCGAAGCCGGCGGTGCCGCTCTGTTCGATGGCTGCCGAGAACAGGCCGCGTGCGAGCGGGCTAAGCATCAGCAAGCCCACGTCCTGGCCGCCGGCCGACTGCCCGGCGATGGTCACCCGCGCGGGGTCGCCGCCGAACTGCGCGATGTTGTCGCGTACCCATTGCAGCGCCGCGATCTGATCGAGCAAGGCGTAATTGCCGGCAGCTTCGTTGTCGCCATCGGCCAGCTCCGGCAACGACAGGAACCCCAACGCGCCCAGCCGGTATTGCAGCGTCACCACCAGCATGCCCTGCGCCACCAGGTTGGTGGGCAGATGTCCGTCGGCGCCGCCCGCCACGTTCGCGCCACCGTGGATCCACACGAACACCGGCAGCGGCTTGGCCGGATGCAGCTGCGGTGTCTGCACTTCGACATAGAGGCAATCTTCGGTGCCGCGCCTGGCCATGGCGTTATTCCACCCAAGCGCCGGCTGCACGCACGGCGTGGCGGCCACAGTGGCCTCGCGCACCTGCGTCCATGCGGCGATCGGTTGCGGCGGGCGCCAGCGCAGCGCACCCAATGGCGGCGCAGCGAAGGGGATCGCGCGGAAGACCGCGCTGCCATCGTCCTGCCATTGGCCACGCACCGCACCATGATCGGTACGCACCTTGGGTGGTGCCGCCGGCGTGGTGGCAGACGCGCTTGCACCGAAGAAGCAACCGGTCGCAAGCAACAACGCAGAAAAACGCACCATCAGTGTTCTCCGGTGAGCATGCGCGCGTGCCAGGCGGCCTGGAAGACCGCGGTGGCCGAGGCAACGTTGAGACTTTCCACCTTGCCGCTGCCGCGGATCGACAACTGCAGATCGCAATCGCGCGCAAATGCCCGGTCCATCCCTTCGCTTTCTGCGCCCATCACGTACACCAGGCGCTGCGGCAACGCGGCGGCGAAGACATCCTGGCCACCGTCGACCAGTGTGGCAGCAATCGCAAAACCGGCCTGACGCAGCTGCGCCAACGCCGTTGCAGTGTCGGGCAATTGCACCAGCGGTACCGCTTCGGCGCCGCCTTCGGCCACGCGTGCGGCCGCGCCCGACAGGCCCAGCGTGGAGCCAGCCGGCAGCAACAGACCGGCCACACCGAAGTGCGCCGACGAGCGCAAGATCGCCCCGAAATTATGCGGGTTGCCCACCCCGTCCAGCCACAGCGCCAGCACCGGGCCCTGCGGCAACGCGGCCAGCCATTCCTGCAAAGGTTGCGGGGTGACGCGCAGCACCTCGGCCACCACTCCCTCATGGTGCGCACTGGCAGCGAGCTTGCTCAGATCGGCCTCGTCCACCACGCGATAACCGATGCGCCGGGTCACGCACCAGGCCAGCAGCGCCTTGAATTGCGGAATGCGCGCCTCGCTCAGGTACAGCTTGCGCAGCGCCTCCGGGCGCGTCTTGAACACGGCCTGGACGGCATTGATGCCGTACAGCCGCACCTCACGCGCGTTGCCGCTCGCTGCAGCGGCAGGTGGCGTGGCGGCCGGAGCGTGCTGCGCTGGAGCACGGGGTGCGGCGCTGCGCGGCGCCGGGGTGCGCGGCGCAGCGCGGCCCCACGGATTGTGCGAGGGGCCGGAGCCGCCATCGCGTGGCGGCCGTCCGCCGCGTCCATCATGCTGTGTCATTGTCGGATCCAGAAGTTCGTGTTGCTTGCAGTGCCAAACGGCTGTTTCCGGCCGTTTCGCCGTATGCGTGTCGATCGTGTTGCAGCACCCGCAGGGCCGCTGCCGCACAAGCAGTGACGACGATGGTAAGCCACTGGCGCGATGGTCCGTCTACGGCGGCCGGGCCGAAGCATGTCGAACGTCGTGCCGCCCTGCCGGGGCGACGTTGAAGTGACCGACTGCGCGCAGGCTCTACGAGACTCCTGCGGCCGCTATTTCACGTTCCGCAGCTCGCAATCATGGGCGTGCAGTCACGCAGGGGCGGATGCGCATCCGGGCACGCAAACCGCAGCGGGTGGATTCACCCGCGCGAACACGCGCAGATCGTGCAGCCCATCCGGCTTGAGCAGCGCACAGCGGCTGACGCCTTCTTCGACGAAGCCATTGCGCAGCAACACCGTGGCCGATGCAGGATTGGTATCGAGCACGGTGGCCTGCACGCGATACAGCGGCAGGGTCTGCATCGCCCAGGCGACATACGTGCCCACGATGCGTGTCATCCAGCCGCGACCCCAGTACGTGCGACCGATCCAATACCCCAGTTCGGCCGAGTAACGACGATCGCCCTGCCCTGGGCGCACGGCGATCGTACCGCAGGCCTGGCCATCGATCACGATGGCCAGCACCGGGTCTTGCAAATCGACAACCCTACCGGCTAGGAACGCTTCGCCGTCGGCACGGGTATATGGGTGAGGGAATCGCTCGCTCAATCCGCGCGGCACCAGCGGGTCGTTGGCATGCCGCAGCAAGGCATCCAGGTCGTCCTGACGCCAGCGGCGCAGCACGAAGCCTTCCCCGTGCACGATCAGCGACTCGTCCATTGCGGTGGTCATGGCATGCGCAGCATTCACTCCCGCGATACTGCGCACGCTGGCCGCACGCCGCAACTCAGCGCTGGACGGTTTGCGCCTGTTTCAACGCAGCGCACAGGCGGATGGTCTCGCCGGTCTGGGCCAGGCCACGGTCGGCGCCACTGAGCTTGGCCAGGCGCGGCTTGAAGAACGCATCCAGGCGATCGGCCTCCTCCACGCTGCAGCCGCCGGATGCACCCAGCGCCGGCAACCCGCCGCCATCGAACGAGCCACTGCGTTGCACGAGGCGGTCGAAGTTGGCGGTGAACCAGGCCCACATCGAATCATGCGAACGCTCGTTGCTGTGCCCGCGCATCAGCAGGCTCTTCATCTCGCCCACCTTGATCGCATCGGTCAGCGCAAAATCGCGCACCTGCTTCAGCAGCGCCGGGTCCTGCACTGCACCCAGTGCGGCGATCATGCCGTTGCGCTGGGCCGGGTCGGCATGCGTGCGCAGTGCATCGATCAGCGCCTGCACTGCCGGCGCGCCGCGTTCCTGGGCAGTCACGGCCAGTACGGTGCCCAGCAGGTCCGGGTTGGCGGCGGAGAAATCCAGCGCACCCTTGCCGCCGGCCAGCACCGCATCGCCTTGCACCAGCAGGGCCTTGCGTACCTCAGCGTTCTGCAGACGCAAGGCGAACACACTGGCCAGCGACGTGCGCAGCGCAGTGTCGTCGATCGACTCACCGCTGCGCCGCGCGTAACCCAGCGCACGCAGACGCGGCAGATACGCCTGTTCGGCAGCCTTGCGCAATGCGCCGCGCTGCGCCTCGGTGGTGGCCTGGTAACGCCAGATCCACCCGAAACGGTCCAGTAACGCGGTGGACACATCTGCCGATGCCGACGGCGCCAGCTGCGCGAGCGCTGCCAGCACGGCCGCGTTGTCGGCATCGCCGTGACGGTACGCCGCATTGATCGCATCGGCGTAGGCGAGCTGTTCGTTATCGTCCAGCTGGCCGACCTGCTTGCCCAGCGCCGCCAATTGCTTCTTGGGCAGCGAAAAGCGGTAATAGCCGGCGCCGCGCGCATTCGGGAACACCCAGGTGTTCTTGCCGGCGCCTTCCAGCACGATGCTGCCGCTGCCGTCTTCAAGCAGCTGGCAGGCGGTACCGACCTGGTTCTTGCCCTTGCCGTACTTCACGCACACCGGCACGCCCCATTGCTGCGCGGCAGACCCGCTGGACCCCAGCGGCAGGTAGCGCTGCTGCTGCAGTTTGACCACGGTCTTGCCGCCTTCGCGCGCCACCTGGGTCTGCAGATACGGCACGCCCGGCTGGTTGAGGAAGCTGCGGAACGCGGCCTTGAAATCGTCGCCCTTGCCGGCCGCTTCTGCGATGGCATCGACCAGGTCGTCGGCAGTGGCGTTGCCGAACTTGTGCTTGGCGATATAGGCGCGCATGCCCTCGCGGAACACGTCTTCGCCGACGAAGGCTTCGAACATCGCCAGCACCGCCGCGCCCTTCTGGTAGGTGATGCCATCGAAGGCGGTTTCGATATCGCCATTGCCGGTGATCGGCTGGCGGATCTTGCGTGCGCTCACCAGGCTGTCGTTCTCCATCGCATGCTGCGCACCGCCGATACGGTCCAGATTGGCGTGGTATTCCGGATGCAGCTGCATGGTGATCTTCTGCTGCATCCAGGTGGCGAAGGCTTCGTTGAGCCACAGGTCGTCCCACCACGCCATGGTCACGGTGTCGCCGGTCCACTGATGCGCCAGTTCGTGCGCATTGACGTTGAAGGAGCGCTGCACGTTCTCGGCCGGCGAATCCTTGTCCAGCAACAGCAGCCAATCGCGGAAGGTCACAAACCCCGGGTTTTCCATTGCGCCGGCACTGAAGTCCGGTGCGGCGACCAGATCGAGCTTGTCGAACGGATAACCGAAGGCGTAGTAGTCCTCCAGCGCGGCGATGATGGCGGGGGTCTGGTCCAGTGCCGGGGTGATGCGCGGGCCCTGGCCCTTGGCGGCAATGCCGCGCAACGGCGTGGCGTTGGGGCGCTGCGGGGTGGCCGCCATCGGCGCCACATCCACCACGTCCCACGGGCCGGCGGCGTAGGCGACCAGATAGGTCGGCAGCGGCACGGTCGGGGCGAAGGTCACCGTCTTCCAGCCCTTGCCGGCCGGCTTGGTCGAGGTCGCGATGGTGTTGGCCAGCGCCTGGTCATCGCTGGGCACGGTTAGGCTGATGTCGAACGGCGTCTTGAACGCCGGCTCGTCGAAGCCCGGGAACGCGTAGCGCGCACTGATCGGCTCCATCTGCGTCATCGCATACGCCTTGCCCTGGTACTTCACCTGGTACAGGCCCTGCAGCTGCTGGTTGAGCGGCGCGCTGTAGGTCATGTCCACGGTGAGCGTCTGCGGCGAGAGCGTGCGGCCGAAGTCCAGCCGCGCCACACCGGTCTGCGCATCGGCTTCCACGTAGCGTGCAGTCAGCGCCTTGCCCCTGCCGGGCTTGACGGTGACCTTGCTGACCTTCAATTCCTTGCCGTGCAACCAAAGATGGTCGGATGCCTGCTTGAGCTGCACGCGAATGGTGGTGCGGCCGCTGAATTGGGTCTGCTCCGGGTCGATCTTGAGCGCGAGGCTATAGCGCTCGGGCACTGCCCAGGTCGGCAGGCGACCATTGGGAACCGGCTCGGCGGACGACTGTGCCAGCACGTTGCCGCAGCACAACGCGAGAAGAGAAGGGGCAAGCAGGCAGGCAAGACGACGCATCGACAACTCCGGGGATGGCAATCGCCGAAGTGCACCATATTCATCCATGCCTGTCATGGGCCATTGGTTGGCGACCGGCTCGCATCCGCGCCGCACCTACACGGGCCACAACGCGCACCCGTTCTAGCTGGGTAGCGTGACGAGGATTCGCAGCGACTGCCTACCGTGCACAGCCGTACGAGACGCATTGCAGCGCGCGGCATTGCTGCCGCATGCAACGAATTGCGCAGCGCAGACGCCGGCCGCTCAGATGGACGAATGCACACGCCGGCCCGGCGCATCGATGACCTGACGCCATCCTCCGCATCGACGAATGCCGGCAGCCGTTGCGCCGCCGACCTCATTCACGCATGCCCACCCACCGACGGCGTCTGCGCTTCCAGGGTTTCCAGCTGGCGTGCCACCGCTTCGGGCGACTTGGTGTACGGCGCGATCAGGCTATAGAACGCCGGCACCACGTACAGCGACAACAACGTGGACAGCGAGACGCCG
The DNA here is from genome assembly GCF_017746155.1 of Xanthomonas sp. D-36-1. Taxonomy (NCBI): domain Bacteria; kingdom Pseudomonadati; phylum Pseudomonadota; class Gammaproteobacteria; order Lysobacterales; family Lysobacteraceae; genus Xanthomonas; species Xanthomonas sp. D-36-1. The sequence continues at coordinate 76,943 of NZ_JAGHWR010000022.1, read as the reverse complement.
AAGATCACCACCACGCCAATCGTGGCGCGGCTGGCCGAACCGGGCCCGCCGGCCACCACCAGCGGAATCGCGCCGACTACCGTCGCAATCGAGGTCATCAGGATCGGGCGCAAACGCACCGATGCCGATTCCACGATGGCCGCATGCACACTGCGCCCTTCGTCGCGCAACTGGTTGGCGAATTCCACGATCAGGATGCCGTTCTTGGCCGCCAGGCCCACCAGCATCACGATGCCGATCTGACTGAACAGGTTGAGGGTGCCGCCGGTCAGCCACAGCCCCACCAGCGCGCCCAGCACCGCCAATGGCACCGTCAGCATGATCACCAACGGGTGCGCGAAGCTCTCGAACTGGGCGGCCAGCACCAGATACACCACCAGCAGCGCCATGCCGAAGGTCAGCAACACCGCACTGCCCGATTGCTGGTACTCGCGCGATTCGCCTTTCCAGTCCACCTGCGCATAGTCGGGAAGCTCTTCCTGCGCGGCCTGCTGCGCCCAGGCAATGGCATCGCCAAGCGGATAACCCGGTGCCAGGCCGGCGGTGATCGTGATCGCGCGCAGGCGATTGAAGCGGTTCAAGGTGCCGGCTTCGGCCACTTCGCTCAAGGTCACCAGGTTGGAGAGCGGGATCAGTTCGCCGCGGTTGGACCGCACGCGAATGGCGGTGAGGTCTTCCGGCGACATGCGGCCTTCGCGCCCGGCCTGCAGCATCACGTCGTATTCCTCGCCGTTGTCGACGAAGGTGGTGACGCGGCGCGAGCCCATCAGCGCTTCCAGCGCGCCGCCAATGGCAGCGACCGGCACGCCCAGATCGGCCGCGCGCAGGCGATCGATATTGACGCGCATCTGCGGGCGGGTTTCCTTGTAATCCGAGTCCGGGCCGACCAGGCCGGGGTTGGCTTCCATGCGCTGCAAAATGCGATCGCGCCACTGCGCAATCTCCGCGTAATCCGGCCCGCCCAGCACCAGCTGAAACGGCTGGCCGCGGCTACGCACCAGCCCGCCGCTCACCTGCGTGCGCGCACGCACGCCGCTGAGCACGTTGAGTTTCTGCTGCACCTCATCGGCCACTTCGGTGGTGGGGCGGGTGCGCTTTTCCCAATCCTGCAAGAACACGCTGACCCGGCCGGTGTGCATTTCCTCGCTGCTGCCAAAGCCACCGGGCACGCGCGGGTTGGCGCGCACGATGGGTTTGTCCGGCCCCACGAAGGGGCGCAGGATGTCTTCCACCTGATGCATCTGCCCCACCGTGTAATCGAAGCCGGCACCTTCCGGTCCGTCGATCATGATCTGGAAATTGCCGCGGTCTTCGGCCGGCGCCAGTTCGGAGGGAATGCGGCCCATCAGCCATGCGCTGGCGCCCAGCGCCAACAGCATCAGCAGCGCAAAGATCCATGTGCGGTGCACATGCCGCTCCAGCGAGCGCCCATACGCACCGGACACCGCCTGCATGCGCCCATCGAACCAGTGGTGGAAGCGATTGGGCTTGGCCTGCCCATGCGCGCGCAACAACTTGGACGACATCATCGGCGTCAGCGTCAGCGCCACGAAGGCCGAAATCGCCACTGCCGCCGCCAGCGCCACCGCCAACTCGCGGAACAGCCGCCCGGTATTGCCTTCCAGAAAACCGACCGGCAGAAACACCGCCACCAGCACGGCCGTGGTCGCAATCACCGCGAACGCCACCTGCCCGGTGCCGCGCTTGGCGGCCACCAGCGGCGGTTCGCCCAGATCGATCCGGCGCTGGATGTTTTCCACCACCACGATGGCGTCGTCCACCACCAAGCCGATACACAACACCAAGGCCAGCAGGGTGAGCAGGTTGATCGAAAAATCGAAGGCGTATAGCGCAATGAACGCGGCAATCAGACACACCGGCACCGTCACCGCAGGAATCAGCGCAGCGCGTGCGCTGCCCAGAAACACCCAGATCACCACCAGCACCAGCACCACCGCTTCCACCAGCGTGTGATACACGCGCTCCACCGCCGCATCGATGAAGGTGGTGGTATCGAAGGCGACGAAGATGTTGGTGCCCTTCGGTAGAGACTTCTGCACTTCTTCGGCTTGCGCGCGCGCTTCGCGCGCCACGTCCAGCGCATTGGCGGTGGAGTTGCGCACGATGCCCAGCCCCACGTTGGGCACGCCATTGCTCTGGAAATAGGCGCGCAGCTCGGCCGAGGTCAGCTCCACCCTGGCCACATCGCCCAGCCGTACCACGTAACCGCCCTCGCCCTTGTTCAACGGCAGCTTGGCGAAATCTTCGGGCTTGAGATAACTGCGCTCCACACGCAAGGTAAAATCGCGCTGCGCCGATTCGATGCTGCCGGCCGGCAACTCCACGTTTTCGTTCTGCAGCGCCGCTTCCACATCGGCCACGGTGAGTTCGCGTGCGGCCAGCTGGTCGCGGTCCAGCCAGATGCGCATCGCATAGCGCTGGCGCCCGCCGATCCGCACCTGCGCCACGCCGTCCAGGCTGGAGAAGCGATCGACCACATAGCGCTCGGCGTAGTCGGACAGCTGCAGCGTGTCCATCGTGCTGGAGCTCATGTTGAGCCAAAGGATGGGGTCGGCGTCGGCTTCGACCTTGGAAATCTCCGGTGGACGCGCCTGGTCGGGCATGCGGTCGGACACGCGGCTGACCGCATCGCGCACGTCGTTGGCAGCCGCCTCCACATCGCGCGACTGCACGAATTCGATGCTGATATCGGAGGAGCCATTGCGGCTGCGCGCCTCGATGGTGGAGATGCCCTCGATGCCGGCCAGCGCGTCTTCCAGCACCTGGGTGATGCGGCTTTCCACCACTGCCGCCGAGGCGCCGGTGTATTCCACATCCACCGACACGATGGGCGGATCGATGGCCGGCAATTCGCGCAACGTGAGGCGGGTGAACGACATCACCCCCAGCACGATCAGCAGCAAACTCATCACCACCGCCATCACCGGGCGGGTGATCGACAGGTCGGAGAGTTTCATTGTGCGGCCGCCTGCGGGCGGGGTGCTGCGGGTGGCGCCTGATCGGCAACCTTCACGCCCGGGCGCAGCTTGCCGGTGCCATCCACCACGATGCGCTCACCGGCCCTGACGCCTTCGAGAATTTCCACCTTGCCATCGCGGCGCTCGCCCAGCCGTACATCGGCGCGCTCCACGGTGCCGTCGGGCTTGACCCGGAACACATATGATTCGCGCCCCACCTGCACCACCGCAATTTCCGGGATCACCATCGCCTGCCGCGCCGGCTGGAACAGCCGCACATCCAGCAACATGCCCGGGCGCAGCCGGCGATCGTCGTTGGGAAAGTCAGCACGCACCGTCACCGAGCGCGTGGTTTCGTCGATCCGCGAATCGATGGTCACCACCTCGCCCTGGAACTGTGCGCCCGGATACGCCGCCGCGCTGCCGCTCACCGCATTACCGAGTTGCACCAGGCCGAACTGCGATTCCGGCACCTGGAAATCCACGTACATGCGCGCCACATCGTCCAGCGTGGCGATCACCGTGCTGGAGGTGATCAGCGAGCCAGGGCTGATCTGGCGGATGCCCAGCACGCCGGAAAACGGCGCACGCACTTCGCGGTCGGTGATTTCCGCGCGCATCTGCTGCACGCGCGCCTGCGCGGCATCGCGTAGGGCGCGTTGCGTGTCCACGGTGGACTTGGCCACCAGTTGCTGGCCAACCAGACTCAACTGGCGGCGGTACAACTGGTCGGTTTCTTCGAAGGTGGCCTGTGCGGCGGTCAAGGCGGCCTGCTGCGAATTGCCGCGCAGACGCAGCAGCAATTGCCCGGCCTTGACCTCGTCGCCGCTGTCGAAATACACCTGCTCCACCACATCGCTGACCGCGGCGGTGAGCGCCACCGATTCGCGCGCGCGCACGGTGGCGATCGACTGTACGGTCGAGTTCCAGGGCTGGGTGGCCACCGCCTGCACAGAGACCGGAATGGGTTTGGCAGCGGCCGGCGTGCTGGCCTGACGGCTACAACCGACCAGCACAACGGCCAACAAGAGCGCGGCGCAAACGCGCGCGCTGGGCAGAACAAGCATCAGGACATCCTGGCGGGGTACGTCGAAAGTTTACCGACCTAGCCGCCATGAATTGACAGAAAGGGCGCGCTTTGCACCATGACCAAAGACCCTTGCTGTCCTTGGCACGATGCGCTGGTTAGCGTGACCAAGACGTGGCGGCGGATTCGCCAGACGGGCGCAACCGGTCTGCAGCAACGGCATGTATGGGGTCATACACCGCCGCTGCACACGCGTACCGCGCTTGCCTGAGGACCGCCTGCCCTGCCGTGTTGGCCGCGCTTAGCGTTCCAGCCCCAGATATTCGAGCACATGGTGCGCCAGCGCCTCTACATTCTCACCATCGGCGTGAAGATGGATCTCCGGCGTCTGGGGTGCCTCGTATGGCGAGTCGATGCCGGTGAAATTGGGAATCTGCCCGGCACGCGCCTTGCGGTACAGCCCCTTCACGTCGCGCGCCTCGGCAACCGCCAGCGGCACGTCCACGAAGACCTCGACGAACTCGCCCTGGTCGAAGCGCTCGCGCGCCAGTTGCCGCTCGGCGCGGAACGGCGAAATGAAACTCACCAGCACGATCAGGCCGGCATCGGCCATCAGGCGGGCCACTTCCGCCACACGACGGATGTTTTCCACGCGGTCTTCATCGGTGAAGCCCAGATCGCGGTTGAGCCCGTGGCGCACGTTGTCGCCATCCAGGATGAAGGTGTGATAGCCCAGGGCGTGCAGGCGCTTGTCGACCAGGTTGGCGACAGTGGACTTGCCGGCACCCGACAGGCCGGTGAACCACAACACGCGTGGCGCCTGGCCCTTGATGCGCGCACGTGCGCCGCGATCCACGTCCAGATGCTGCCAGTGCACGTTGCCGGCGCGGCGCAACGCGAATTCCAGCGTGCCGGCGGCCACGGTGGCATTGCTCTGCCGGTCGATCAGGATGAACCCGCCGAGCACGCGGTTGCGCGCGTAAGGCGAGAACGCGATCGGTTCGTCCAGCGCCAGGTTGCAGTAACCCACTTCGTTGAGCTCCAGCCGTTTGGCGGCCAGCCGCTCCTGCGTGTTCACATCGACCTTGTGCTTGATGTCGCTGATGCTCACGGTCACCGTGCGGGTGCCGATCTTGAGCCAGTACGGGCGGCCGGGCAGCAACGCAGCATCGTCCATCCACAGCAGATGCGCGGCGAACTGGTCGGCCACTTCCGGCGGGTCGTCGATGGCGGCGATGATGTCGCCACGGCTGATATCGATCTCATCGCGCAAGGTCAGCGTCACCGCCTGCCCGGCGCGTGCGCTGCTCACCTCGCCGTTGGCATCGCGCACGCTCGCCACCTGCGTGCGGCGCCCGGACGGCACCACCACCACTGCATCGCCCACCTGCACCTGGCCGGCCGCAATCGTGCCCGCATAGCCACGGAACTGCGCGTTGGGACGGTTGACCCATTGCACCGGCAGGCGCAGGCCGCTCGCGGCGTCCGGCGGCTCCAACTGCACGGTGTCCAGGTGCTGCAGCAGATACGGGCCGCTGTACCACGGCATCCGCGTCGAAGCGCTGGACAGATTTTCGCCCGCCAGCGCCGACAGCGGAATGCACTGCACCTGGTCGATGCCCAGCTGCGCGGCGAGCGCGGCGTAGCCTTCCGCAATATCGGCGAACACCTGCGCGTCGTAGTCCACCAGGTCCATCTTGTTGACCGCCAGCACCACATGCCGGATGCCCAGCAACGACACGATGTAGCTATGCCTGCGGGTCTGCGTCAGCAGGCCCTTGCGCGCATCCACCAGCACCACCGCCACATCGGCAGTCGACGCGCCGGTGGCCATGTTGCGCGTGTACTGCGCGTGCCCGGGGCAATCGGCCACGATGAATTTCCGTCGGTCGGTATCGAAATAGCGGTACGCCACATCAATGGTGATGCCCTGCTCGCGTTCGGCCGCCAGCCCATCCATCAGCAGTGCATAGTCGATGCCCCCACCCTGGGTGCCATGCCGTCGGCTGTCGCTTTCCAGCGCGGCAAGCTGATCGTCGAACAGGCGCTTGCTGTCGTACAGCAACCGCCCGATCAGCGTGCTCTTGCCATCGTCCACGCTGCCGCAGGTGATGAAGCGCAGCAGCGGCTTGGATTCGTGTTGATGGAGGTAGGCACCGATGGTGCCGGGATTGGGGAGTGGGGAGTGGGGATTCGCAAGAGCGCTCCCCTCCACCTTCCCGCTCGCCGCGGGTTGCTCTTGCCAATCCCGAATCCCGAATCCCGAATCACTGCCCATCAGAAATACCCCTCAAGCTTCTTCTGTTCCATCGAGGCGCCCGGGGCGTGGTCGATCATGCGGCCCTGGCGCTCGGAGCTGGTGCTGACCAGCATTTCGGCGATGACCGCTTCCAGCGTGTCGGCGTTGGAGTCGATGGCGCCGGTGAGCGGGTAGCAGCCCAGCGTGCGGAAGCGCACCGAGCGCAGTTGCGGGGTTTCGCCCGGGTGCAGCGGCAGGCGCGCGTCGTCGACCATGATCCAGGCGCCGTCGCGCTCCACCACCGGCCGCGGGGCGGCCAAGTACAGCGGCACCACCGGAATCTTCTCGCGGTAGATGTACAGCCAGATGTCCAGCTCGGTCCAGTTGGACAGCGGAAACACACGCACGCTTTCGCCCGGACCGGTGCGCGCGTTGTACAGATTCCACAACTCCGGGCGCTGGTTCTTCGGATCCCAGCGGTGGCGCGCAGTGCGAAACGAAAAGACGCGCTCCTTGGCGCGCGATTTCTCTTCGTCGCGGCGTGCCCCGCCGATCGCCGCATCGAAGCCGCCATGCTCCAGGGCCTGCTTCAGGCCCTGGGTTTTCATGATGTCGGTGTGCACGGCGGCACCGTGACTGATCGGGCCAACGTCCTGCACAACCCCGTCGGGGTTGATGTGCACACGCAGGTCCACCCCGGTCTCGGCCGCGCGGCGGTCGCGGAAGGCGATCATCTCGCGGAACTTCCAGCGTGTATCGATATGCAGCAGCGGGATCGGCGGCCGCGACGGCGCGAACGCCTTGAGCAGCAGGTGCAGCAGCACCGAGCTGTCCTTGCCCACCGAATACAGCATGACCGGAACCCGGAACTCAGCGGCGACTTCGCGCAGGATGTGGATGCTTTCGGCTTCGAGCCGGTCGAGATGGGAAAGCGGCGGCAGAGTCATCGGGATGTCGTGGATGTCGGCGGGCAGACCAGCCGATGGTAGGGCAAGGCGCGGCAGTGTGTGCCGCCCTGATGAGTGCACGAAATAAGCGCCCGGCATAACGCGATAACGGCAATTCCTTTCTGGTGGGCACAACGCTTCCCTAACATCGTCACTCTCATCAAACTCCCCGGATCCGAATGACCGCCGCCAGTTCCGCGCTACCGCCCAGCCCCTTGCCCGACGAGCGCAAGGTACTGCTGGACCGGTTGGTCGACGGCCTGGACACCGCATCGCTGTGGTGGCTGTCCGGCTACGCTGCCGGGCTGGCGCAGGGCCATCCGCCGCGCTCGCTGGCGGTGTTGCCGGGCGGACAGGCGCACGCACTCGCCCAGGAAGGCCAACGCCTGACCGTGGTGTACGGCAGCCAGACCGGCAATGCCCGTCGCGAGGCAGAGCACCTAGCCGCCGAGGCCGAGGCCGCGGGTCTGAGCGTGCGCCTGGTGCGCGCCGACGCCTACCCCACCCGAGAGCTGGCCAGTGAGCGGCTGTTGTATGTGGTGATCAGCACCCAGGGCGAAGGTGACCCGCCAGACGATGCGATCGGCCTGGTGGAATTCCTGACCAGCCGTCGCGCGCCCAAGGTGCCCGAGCTCAAGTACGCGGTCCTGGGCCTTGGCGATTCCAGTTATGCCGATTTCTGCGGTATTGCCCGGCGCATCGACGAACGCCTGGCCGAACTGGGCGGCAGCCGCGTGCAGCCGCGCGGCGAAGCCGATCTGGACATCGACAGCGTTGCCGTGCCGTGGCGCGCACAGGCACTCACGCACGCGCGCGAGCAGCTCAAGGGCGGCCTGCACTCGGCCACGGTCACGCCGCTGCGCAGCAGCCCGACCACGCCGGTGTGGTCGCATCAGCAGCCGTTCGCCGCCGAGTTGTTGTCCAATCAGATCATCAGCGGACGCGACTTCAAGGGCCCGGGATTTCGCGTCTATGCGGCGCCCGGCAAGCGCGTGCGCCATCTGGAATTTTCGCTGCAAGGCAGCGGCCTGAGCTATGAGCCGGGTGACGCACTGGGCATCCGCCATCGCAATCCGCCCGCGTTGGTCGATGCGGTGCTGCAGACCTTGCGGTTGGACGGCGATGCCGCAGTCACCGTCGGCGAGCAGACCCTGGCATTGCATGCATGGCTCGCCACCCAACGCGAACTGACCAAGCTGTCGCGGCCGTTTCTCACCGCACATGCCGAGCGCGCAGGCGCGCAAGAGCTGCAAGCGCTGCTCGACCCCACCCAGACCGCCGGCCTGGCGTCGCTGCTTGCCGATCATCAAGTGATCGACGTGCTGCGCCGCTGGCCGGCGGATTGGGACCACGCCGGCCTGCTCGCCGCGCTGCGTTCCCTCAACCCGCGGCTGTACTCCATCGCCTCCAGCCGCAAGCGCGTCGGCGATGAAGTGCATCTGGCCGTGGACGAGGTCACCTACCAGGCGCATGGGCATGCGCATCTGGGTGCGGCCAGCGGCTTTCTGGCCGCGCTTGGCGAAGGCGACACCGCGCCGGTCTACATCGAACCGAACGAGCGCTTCCGGGTACCGGCCGATGCCGATCGCGACATCCTGATGATCGGCCCGGGCACCGGCGTGGCGCCGTTCCGCAGCTTTGTGCAGGAGCGAGCGGAAACCGGTGCCAAGGGCCGTAACTGGCTGTTCTTCGGCGCCCAGCATTTCAATACCGATTTCCTGTATCAGGCCGAATGGCAGCAGGCCCTGCAACGCGGCGAGTTGCACGGGCTGGATCTGGCGTTCTCGCGCGACCAGGCCGAAAAGCTCTACGTCCAGCACCGCCTGCGCGCGCGCGGTGCCGAGGTCTATGCCTGGCTGCAGGGCGGCGCGCATGTGTATGTATGCGGTGCTATCAGCATGGGCAAGGACGTGCATGCCGCCCTGCTCGAGATCGTCGCCAGCCACGGCGCGCTCGATGCCGAGGCCGCCAGCGCGTACCTCACGCAACTCCAGGTGGAGGGGCGGTATGCGCGGGATGTTTATTAGTGCCGGGATTGGGGAGTCGGGATTGGGGATTCGTGAGAGCAGGTGTCCGCGATCTTTGTGCTGTGCGGGTAATGCCCGCGCTTTGCTGTTGCTAATCCCCAATCACGAATGCCGAATCCCGTCATGAGCCACTCTGTAGAAGACATCAAATCCGAAAGCCGCCGTCTGCGCGGGTCGCTGGAACAGAGCCTGGCCGATGCGGTGACCGGTGCATTGCGTGAGGACGATCAGACCCTGATCAAGTACCACGGCAGCTACCAGCAGGACGACCGCGATATTCGCGACGAGCGGCGGCGGCAGAAGCTGGAGCCGGCGTACCAGTTCATGATCCGCACGCGCACGCCGGGCGGGGTGATCACGCCCACGCAATGGCTGGCGCTGGATGGCATCGCCACCCGCTACGCCAATCATTCGCTGCGCATCACCACGCGCCAGGCGTTCCAGTTCCATGGCGTGATCAAGCGCGAACTGAAGGCCACCATGCAGGCCATCAATGCCACCTTGATCGATACGCTGGCCGCCTGCGGCGATGTGAATCGCAATGTGCAGGTGGCCGCCAACCCGCTGCTGTCGCAGGCGCATGCCACGCTGTATGCCGATGCCGCGCGCGTGTCCGAGCACCTGCTGCCCAACACGCGGGCGTACTACGAAATCTGGCTGGACGAAGAGCGCGTGTCCGGCTCCGGCAGCGAAGACGAGCCGATCTACGGCGAGCGCTATCTGCCGCGTAAATTCAAGATCGGTTTCGCCGCACCGCCGCTCAACGATGTGGACGTGTTCGCCAACGATCTGGGCTTTATTGCCATCCTGCGCGATGGGCAGTTGCTGGGCTACAACGTCAGCATCGGTGGCGGCATGGGCGCCTCGCACGGCGATGCCGAGACCTGGCCGCGCGTGGCCAACGTGATCGGCTTCGTGACCCGCGACCAGTTGCTGGATATCGCCACTGCGGTGGTCACTACGCAACGCGACTTCGGCAACCGTGCGGTGCGCAAGCGCGCACGCTTCAAGTACACCATCGACGACCACGGGCTGGACACCATCGTGGCCGAGATCGCCCGCCGCGCAGGCTTCGCACTGCAACCGGCGCAGCCGTTCGCGTTCGACCACAACGGCGACCGCTATGGCTGGGTCGAAGGCGAAGACGGGCTATGGCATCTGACCCTGTCGCTGCCGGCCGGCCGCATTGCCGACACCGATACCGCAGCGCATCTGAGTGGGTTGCGCGCAATCGCGCAGTTGAACGTTGGCGAGTTCCGCATGACGCCCAACCAGAACCTGGTGATCGCCGGCGTACTGGCCAGCGAGCGCGCACGCGTCGATGCGCTGGTCGCGCACTACGGGCTGGATGCCGGCAACCAGTCCGCCACTGCCTTGGCGCGCGGCGCAATGGCCTGCGTGGCACTGCCAACCTGTGGCCTGGCGATGGCCGAGGCCGAGCGCTATCTGCCCGATTTCAGCGCGGCGCTGCAGCCGCTGCTGCAACAGCACGGCCTGGCCGAGACGCCGATCGTGCTGCGCCTGTCCGGCTGCCCCAACGGCTGCTCGCGCCCGTATCTTGCCGAGATCGCGCTGGTCGGCAAGGCGCCCGGGCGCTACAACCTGATGCTGGGTGGCGACCGTCGCGGGCAGCGGCTCAATACGCTGTATCGCGAAAACATCACCGAGCCGGAGATCCTGGCCGCGTTGGAACCGCTGTTGGCGCGCTATGCCGCCGAACGCGACCACGCCAACGATGAAGGCTTCGGCGATTTCCTGCATCGCGCCGGGGTGATCGCATTGCCGCCCTACCCCACGCACCGTCGCCTCGACCTGGAATTGCTCGCATGACCGCGCTGCCTGCTGCATCGATCACGTCTTCCGCGTTCGACGATCTGGACGCGCTCAATGCGCAGCTGGAAGGGCTGCGTGCCGATCAACGCGTGGCCTGGGCGCTGCAGCACGGCCCGCAGAACGCGGCCTTGTCGTCCAGCTTCGGCGCGCAATCGGCGGTTACCCTGCATCTGCTCAGTCAACAACGTCCGGACATCCCGGTGATCCTGATCGACACCGGTTATCTGTTTCCGGAAACCTACCGTTTCGCCGATGCCTTGACCGAGCGACTCAAGCTCAATCTCAAGGTGTATCGCCCGTTGGTCAGCCGCGCCTGGATGGAAGCGCGCCACGGCCGCCTGTGGGAGCAAGGCATGGTCGGCATCGATCAATACAACAATCTGCGCAAGGTCGAACCGATGCGCCGGGCCTTGGACGAACTCGATGTGGGCACCTGGTTTACCGGCCTGCGCCGCAGCCAGTCCGGCGGCCGAGCGCAGACGCCGATCGTGCAGAAGCGCGGCGAGCGTTACAAAATCAGCCCGATTGCCGACTGGACGGATCGCGATGTGTGGCAATACCTGCAAGCGCACGACCTGCCGTATCACCCGCTATGGGAACAAGGCTACGTGTCCATCGGCGATTTCCACACCACGCGTCGCTGGGAGCCCGGCATGCGCGAAGAAGACACGCGCTTTTTCGGTCTGAAGCGCGAGTGCGGCATCCACGAAGATATCTAGCGGCAACGGCCAGTTGCCAGTTGCGCTTGTACGGGGGTGACGCTTCACCAGCATGTGCGCAGCTGCATGGGCACGCTGCATCCAGCATGCAACGGCAGTGCGCTGCGAGCTGCACTCATGCACCGGCGCACGCATCACCCCGCCGAGGCATCGGCGTGAGCGCGCCGCATCCAGTAACGGTCGAACACCCACATCAGCAACAACGACAGGCCGACCAGCGGGAAGATCAGCCCGCACAGCGCCAGCAACGCCATCAGGCCGCGTAGCGTGCGCGGGTCGGCCGGCAACGGCGGTACGCCCAAGCTACCGCTGGGGCGGCGCTTCCACCACATCACCGCCGCGCTGACGCATAACAGCACGATGGCGATGCAGGCGAGCAACAGGATCAACTGATTGGCAGTGCCGTATTGCTGGCCCAGATGCACGTTGATGCCCCATTCCAGCAGCCTGGCCAGCGGCCCGTAGTCCCGATAGCGCATGTCCAGCAGTAGCGCACCGCTGTACTGATCCAAATGGATCACCCGCTGCCGCTGCAGATCGGCCGGGTACACCGACGCGGTATAGACCCCGGTCGCACCACGCGGCGGCGCCACGCTATATCCCGGCAGGATGCCGCGTGCCTCGAAACGCGCCATCGCTGCATCCAGACCGATCGCGCCGCGTCCCGGCGCAGCGAATCCAGCGGAATCGCCGTGATCGGCATGTGCGTTGTCTGCCGAGTGCGCGTGCTGGGCCGCGTGCCCCGACTGGCCAGGGTGCGCTGCGTGGTCTTCGTGGCCTGCATGCGCTGCGCTTGCTGGGAGCGCTCCGTGCCCGGAGTGCTCGAAATGCTCGTCGCCCATCTGCAACGCATGCGCTTGCTGGCCATGCGCGCGCTCATCCACCGCGCCGGTTCGCTGTGCAGGTACCACAGATTCCGGCAGGCGCGCCTGCTGCAACGACCACGCCGGCTCGCCACTGTCGGCCAAGCGCTGCTGCGACATCGGCTGCTGCACGCGCAACCCGGCCGGATAGCCGAAATCATGTCCATTGGCCCACCGATTGACCTGCGCCCCCCATAGCCACGACCACGGCATGCCGGTCAGCGCCAGAAACAGCAGGATCGCACCGACCCCGGCACCGGTCACTGCGTGCAGGTCGCGCCAGAACAGCCGCTGTTTCGGTTTGCCACGCACACTGATCACGCCGCCGCGTCGCCCGCGCGGCCACCACAGATACACACCCGTGAGCACCAGCACGATGGCCCATCCGCCGGCCATTTCGATCAGGCCGCGGGCATATGGGCCCACCAGCGCAAGACTATGCAGCCGGCGGATCGTCCAGCCGAGCGTGCCATGCTCGGGCAGGGCGCCCAACACCTGCGCACGGTACGGATCGACATACGCCACCTGCCGCACGCCGTGCGCATCCACCAGCCCGATCTCGGCGCTCGCATCCGCGCATTTGGGCGTGGTGTACACAAACAAGCTGCCGCCGTAGCGCCCTTGTGCAGCGGCAACCAACTGCTGTGCGGGCAGACGCGCATCGCCTATCGGCACCACCTTCAATCCGTGGTGCACGCTGCGATCGATGGCGTCCTGGTACAAGAACGCAGCCCCGGTCACCGCCAGCCAGATGATGAAGGGCAGCACGAGCAGCCCGGCATAAAAATGCCAGCGCCACACCGCGCGATAGAAGCGCCATCGGCTACCTTGGCGCGCGTCGTCTACGCGACCCTGGTCAGTCGTTGCATGCATCAGAAGCTCCAATCCCACGACACCGACAACGCACGCCCATCGCCGGGCGAGTAACCGGAGCTGCCACTGTCGTACCAGGCGTACACATACGCACGATCGGTGACATTGCGCAGCTGCAGGCTGAGCGCATTGCGCGCATCCACGGCCCAGCGCGCGCCCAGATTGAGCAAGGCGTAGCCACCGGTGCGGCCCAGCGTGTTGGTGCGTTCCAGGTAGTAATCGCCTTGCGCATTGCCCCAGGCGCTCAACTGCACCGACGAACCGACCTGCCACTCCAGCCCGGCGGTGGCCAACCAGTGCGGCACGTTTTCGATCTCCTTGCCGCGCGTGGCCGGGGCGCTCGGATCGGGCGTGGCGATGCTGGCCTTCTGCCGCGAATACGAGACCCACGCGCGCCAATGCTCAGCCGGCTGCAAGTTGAGCTGCGCATCCCACCCGCGCCGCAGCGTGCGGCCGACATTGGCCACATCGCCGATGCCCACCACGCCATTGACGCCGAGAACAGTCGCCACCTCCCCGGATGCGCGCTGCTCCCAATACGCCAGGCGCCCATCCAGCAGGGACGACGGTGCGAACTTCAAGCCGGTCTCCCAGCCGTCGTTGATCGAGGGCCCCAGATTGCCGGGCTGGCGGCGGTAGGCGCCATCGCCGCTGCCGATCTGGAACGTGCGCCCCCAGTTCGCATACACGCTGCCCTGCTCGCCCACGCGGTAGCTGGCACTGAACTTGGGTTGCTTGATGGTGCCGTAGTCGTAGGTTGGCGCGACGACGCCGGCCAGCACGTCGTGCAGCTGTCCATCGACACGATCGATGCGATACCCCGGCACCAGCTGCAGGCGTGCAATCGGGGTCAGCACCGCCTGCACATACGCACCACGCGTGCGCAGGTCGTAGTCCCAATCGCGTAGTTGTGCCCCGCGCACACGCGCCACGGTGCGATACCGCTGCGATTGGTTGTCCTGCCACTGCGCATCCACCCCGGCTTCCAGGTTGGCCTGCAGCGCGCCCCAGTCCGGCTGCCAGTTGCTACGCAGCAGCAGCCCGCGATGGGTTTCGTCGGTATCGCGTTCCTGCTGCAGCCCGGCCGCAGAAAACCGTACCCAGCGTTGATTGTGGTAGTCGTTCTGGTAGGCCTTGGCGCTCCATTGCGCCTGCTCGCCGAGCGCACCGTCCGCATGCAACGCAGTCTGGCTCGTGCGACGCTCGCTGCGGTCGTCCTGCGCATAGTCCGGCGAGCTGCGCGGCGCCGCACGTGCGGTGGCGGCATCCAGATAGCCGGCTTCCAAGGCATGGTTGTCGTAGTACCGCGTGGTGAGCCCTGCGCGGAATGCACCGTCCGGGTCGGTGTAGAACCACTTGCCCGCCACGCTGCGTTTGCGTGCGTCGGCATGATCGCGATAGCCGTCCGAGTCGCGCCAGGCCAGCACATAGTTCTGGCTCCAGACGCCCTGTTCGAACCCCTTGCTCAGTTGCACCTCGCGCGCATCGAAGCTGCCGGCCGTCACGCTCAAGCGGCCGTCGTTGCCGCCGGTACGGGTGAGCACGTCCACGCTGCCGGCAATGGCATTCAAGCCATAGCGCGCGTCGTTGGTGCCGCGCACGATCTCGATGGCGCTGATGTCCTGCGGAAATACCGCGTCCAGATACGGCATGGCGCCGGCGTTGTCGTTGCTGGGGATGCCGTCGATCAGCAGTTTCACCGCATTGATGCGTCCTTCGCCATTGAATCCGCGAAACGAAAAACGCCCTGCATCGGTACCCATGCGGAACTGGGTAACCTGCACCCCGGGCGCGCGCATCAGCAGCTCCCAGCTGTAGTCCACATGCTGATCGTGCAGCAGCTCGCCACCGATCACATCCACCGAGCTCAGCACGCGCACCGTACTCGGGCTGCGCTGCGCATGCTCGCTCACCTGCAGCTTGCCCAGGGTGAGTGCCGCGTCTTGCGCCTGCACATCACATGCAGGCCCCCACACCAACGCCAACGACGGCGCGCACCACATCGCTTTCAACAACCGCAGACGCATGACCAACCCTTCGCCGTGACTGCACGGCCGCACAGCCGTGCGCTGCCACCGTCGCGGCGCGCATCGGCATCACTGGATAAGAAGCGAGTCGCCCGCACTGCCCGGCAGTGACGCCGACAACCTCAGGCGCGCACGGGGCATTGCTGCATGGACGCCCGCACAGGGGCCAGCTTATGCAGCCAGCGGTGGTCCGCGTGCGCCGAGTGCGGCCCATCGAAAGACCGCGCGTGCGCTTGCCTGGGTGACCGCCGGAGCCGGCGTCGGCCGCAGCTGCAGCAGGCACAGCAACGCCACGATGAGCACTGGCAGCAAGCGTGCGGCCAAGACGCAGTAATCGCAGGCTTCACCATGCGTCGCTGCGTCGTGGCTGCCGGCGTGCTGCGTGTTCACTACGGCGCCGGGCTGCGCGTCCACGGCCATAGCTGGCGGCTGGGTTCGATGGCCGGCATGCAGCGAGCTCTCTGCCGACAGGGCCGGAACGCCCATGCACATCGGCTCGCTCGGCTGCGCCTGGCTCCAGCGGCTGATCAGCGGAGCGACCAGCATCAGCACCACCGCCAGACAGGCAAGCAGGGGCAACAACCGGTGGCGACGGGACAAACGCAGCATGCCTGGAAGTGTAAGCCGCCACGCAAGCCGGGGCGATGGTCGCGGCCGATGCGCGACCGGATGTCGCACCCGGTTGCACCGGTCGCCCCGAATGATCCGCGCCCAGGCATGCGCCGGAACCGGCGCGCCAGAATCGGCTGGGCCTGCCGCTTCAGCTTCCGAGCCCGTTGACCGCACGCCGGACGCGTCACGCGTCGCCGTGCTGGTCGGCAGTCACACTTTCGTCCGGCCTCTGTGACCGTAGACACATGATGAGCCTTGGCATGCCCTATGCTTGCCGCTTCCACCTTGTAGCTGCGCGCATGAGCACCATCCTGTCCGATCGAGCGGCCGAACCGCTTCCCTGCGCACCCAAGCCTCCCAGCGAAGCATTGCGTCTCCAGGCGCTGCGCAGCTACGGCATTCTCGACACCCCGCGCGAAGCGGCCTTCGAAGACATCACCCGGCTTGCCTCGATCATCTGCCAGACGCCGATCGCGCTGATCAGCCTGGTCGACGCGGACCGCCAGTGGTTCAAGAGCGAGCTCGGGATGGGCGAGCGCGAGACCCCGTTGTTCAAGTCGATGTGCGCGCACGCGCTGCTCGACAACGATGTGCTGGTGGTGCCGGACACGCGCGAAGACATCCGCTTTTCGCGCAACCCGCTGGTCACCGGCGAAGCACCGCTCTATTTCTATGCAGGTGCCTTGCTGAAGACGCCCGACGGCCTGCCGCTGGGCACGGTCTGCGTCCTGGACCGGAAACCACGCCAGCTCACCGACGAGCAGGTGGAAGCCCTGCGTGCACTGGCACGCCAGACCATGGCGCAGCTGGAACTACGCCGCGCACTGGCCATCGCCGAGGAATCGGATCGCTACCGCAGCCGCCTGATGGCCATCGCCGGACATGATCTGAAGACCCCGCTGCGCACTGCCGCCTATGCCATCGACAAGATGCGTCGGCATGCCAACGTCGACTCCATTCCGACCTTGGTGACCGCACGCGATGCGATCAGCCTGGTCGGCCGCAGCCTGGACGAGCTGGCCACGCTGGCCGCCGCGAGCGAGGCCGCCATGCCGGACCTGCAGCCGCTGCAGCTGGAAGACGTGCTGCATTCGGTTCTCGGCGTGTGGCGTCAACCGGCCATCGACAAGTACCTGGCCCTTCGCTACGTGCACACCTCGCTGCGCGTGCGCAGCCACCCCACACTGCTGACCACCTTGATCGGCAACCTGGTCGGCAATGCCATCAAGTACACCGAGCGTGGCCGCGTGCTGGTCGGCACTCGTCGCCGCCCCGGTTTTGCGGAAGTGGACATCATCGACAGCGGCATCGGCTTGAACATGGACCATCCCGAGCAGGTCTTCCAGGCGTTCCGCCAGGCCGACCCGCGCAGCGACGGTTTGGGCATCGGCCTGTGGATCGTGCATCGCACTGCCGAGACGTTGGGCTGCGAGGTGGACGTCCGGCCACGGCCGCAGGGCGGCACCTGTTTTTCGGTGCGGATTCCCTTGGCTTGACGATGCGTGGCTCGCAGCGTGTTCGGGCTGCGCGGCGTACGCCTGGGGTCGCACCGGTTTGGGCAGCGATCTGCGGCCAGACCAGAACGCGCGGCCACTCCGTCCCGTCGCGCCGACGTTGCAGCAGCCGATAGCAGATGCCATGCGAAAACCCGCGTCAGCGGCGACCGCTGAGACCCGGCAACTCGCCGCAGGCATGCAAACCAGCACCGGCCTGGATCGCGCACTGTCTGCTGTGGCATGGCAGGTCTAGGCGGTGTTCCATCTTCAAGCGAGGTGCCGCTGCGGAACACAAAAAAAGGCGGACCCAGGCTCCCGACCCGGATCCGCCGCCAAGCATGCCGGGCCTCTCCCCAGGGACCCGGATGCGCCAGCCGCTCTGTGCACAGCCTCGCGCAACAGCGATGCGACAGCGCTAGCAACCTTCGACGACACCGCGAAACACACCGGCAATGCGATCACCTGCATCGCCAGCTCTGCGCCGTCCACCCCTAGACGTCCGAGAGTGTCGCGTCATGATTGCTATAAGGGTTTTCGACAACGCAGCGCGCAACTTGATGCGCCCGGTAGACGCCAACTGCATCGCCCTGACACGGGTAGGGAAAATCACCCACAGCACACGCTGCGGCGCAGTTGGGCCCATGCGCATCACCTTGATTCTACAGGCATTTTTTCCGGACAATTGCGCTGCAGCGCAGCACCGGCGTCATCGCGAACGCACCGATTGCAGCGCCAGGCAGCCAGTACCTGGAACGGCTATGCACACACGTCCACTCCCACCACTCCTGTGCGCCGTCCATACCGCCTGACAACTGCTCGCGAGGGTGTGCTAGCCGCCCATATCGCAGCGTCAGACGTCGGACGCAGCCGCATCCTGGCGCGCGAACCACTCCGCCGAATGCACATCCTCGGCCGCAACGTCCAGCGCCTTGCGCAGCACCTCCAGCGGAATCTGCACGCGCGTGCTGCCCGCCTGCACCGCCACCCATAACGCTTCGTCGCGCGGGTCGGCCAGCACCGTCATTACCTCATGCTCGCGGCCCTCGATGCTGGCCGATAGTTGCAGCGACATGCCGCCGTCCGGCTCGGACGACCACAGTCTGCTCAGTGCCGGACGCAATGGCTCGGTCATCGTGCCGCTCAGCTGGTGATGATCTGGGTCAGCGATTCCCAGGTCGGCGGCAGTGGCCAGTTCGGTGCCTGATTGCCGTCCAGCACCCGGCGCAGATCGCGCTTGTCGATTTGCGGCGCGAGCACATGCACCAGATCCAGGGCGTAGTCGCGCAGCACGCGGTCGCGCGGCAGCACCGCCCAGGCGATGCACTCGGCAATCGGCGCGGGCGCCGGCCAGGCGCGCAGATCCTCGTCGAAGGCATTGACCGCCATTTCCGCGACCAATCCCACGCCAAGCCCTGCGCGCACATAGGTCTTGATCAGGTCGGCATCCAGCGCGGTCAGCGCGATGCTCGGCTCCAGCCCCACCTGCGCAAACGCGCGCTGCAGCGAGGAACCCGGCCGGGTGGAGGATTCGTAACTGATCAGCGGATGTTCGGCCAGCGCGTGCATGTCCGGCGCCGTGCGTGGGTGATCCAGTGCATGCCCCCGCGGCACCACCACCAGCCGCCGCCAGCGGTAGAGCGGCACTGCGATGCCGGCGCTCGGCTCGCCACCGGCGGTGCTGACCACCGCGATGTCCGCATCGCCCTGGCTCAGCAGATCCAGGGCTGCACTTTCGGCGGCCTGCTGCAGATGCACGCTCACTTGCGGGTAGGCATTCTTGATCTGCGCCACCGCCGGCGGCAGCACGAAGCGCGCCTGGGTGTGGGTGGTGGTCAGGGTCAGCTGGCCCTGGCTTTCGCGGCGCTGGTTGGCGGCATAGGTGCGGATGTTGTTGGCCTCCGACAGCACCGCACGCGCGCGCTCGATCACTTCCACACCGGCCGGCGTCACCGCATCCAGGCTGCGCCCCTTGCGCACGAACAACAGAAAGCCCAGTTCGTCCTCCAACTGCTTGAGCTGCTTGGACAGGCCGGGCTGGGTCGCGTGCACGCGCGCGGCGGCCAGCGTGATGTTCAGCTCGGCATCGGCGATGGCCACCAGATAGCGAAGTTGGGTCAGCGTCATGGGCTTATATCCAAAAAAGCGCGAGGCGCTACAAGGGATTCGACTGTAGAGGAGTTCTGCGGGCCAGCTTATAACCGAACGCTATTTTTAGGATGTATGAAGTCATTTCCGACGGCTATAAGCCAGCGTTACGGTCTGGCCCTCCCCCAACGATGCCGCCGAACCGTGACTCCTGCGTTCCCGCTGCTTGCCGACCTGCGTGGCCGTGCCGTCCTGGTGGTCGGCGGCGGCGCCGATGCCGAGCGCGCCACTGGCCAGTTGCTGCAGGCCGGTGCGCTGCCGCTGGTCGGCGCGCCCGAGCTCTCCACGCAGTTGCGGCACTGGGCGCAGGCAGGGCGGCTGCGCTGGTTGGCCGGCCGGTTCGACCCGGCATGGCTGGCGCAGTCCGACCAACCGCTATGGCTCACCATCGCCGCCAGCGAATCGGCAGCGCTCAACGACGCCCTGCGCCAGGCAGCAAGTGCCCATCGGCTGCTGACCCACGCCGCAGCGCCTGCGGCGTCCGCAACGGTTCCTGCGCGCTCCGCAGGATCGCGCAGCGCGATCGGCACGCTGGTACCCGGCAACGTAAGCCTGGTCGGCGCAGGCCCCGGCGATCCGGGCCTGCTCACCCGGCATGCGCTGCGCGCGCTGCGTCAGGCCGAGGTGGTGCTGCACGACCGCCTGGTCAGCCCGCAGATCCTGCGCCTGGCACGGCAAGGCGCGCGTCTCATCGAAGTGGGCAAGTCGGCGCAA
This sequence comes from Xanthomonas sp. D-36-1, assembly GCF_017746155.1. NCBI lineage: Bacteria > Pseudomonadati > Pseudomonadota > Gammaproteobacteria > Lysobacterales > Lysobacteraceae > Xanthomonas > Xanthomonas sp. D-36-1. The sequence continues at coordinate 56,443 of NZ_JAGHWR010000022.1, read as the reverse complement.
GGCCATAGCACCCGGCAGGAACAGATTCACGCCCTGATGCTGGAACACGCCCGCGCCGGTCGCCGCGTGGTACGGCTGAAGGGCGGCGACCCATTCGTGTTCGGCCGCGGCGGCGAAGAGCTGGAATTCCTGCGCGCGCACGGCATCGGCTTCCAGGTGATTCCCGGCATCACCGCCGCCATCGCCTGCGCTGCCTATGCCGGTATCCCGCTCACCCACCGCGACCACGCGCAATCGCTGCGGCTGATCACCGCGCACTGCAAGGACTCGCTGGACACGCTGGACTGGCAGGCGCTCGGTCAGGAGCGGCAGACGCTGGCCTTCTACATGGGCGTGGCCGGGCTGGACGCCATCCAGCAGCGGCTGCTGCAGGCCGGGCGCGCAGCCTCCACCCCGTTTGCGCTGGTCGAAAACGGCTCGCGCCCGCAGCAACGCGTGATCACCGGTACGCTCGCCAGCCTGGCCGCCAGCGCCCGGCAGCACGCCGTGACCGCACCGGCGCTGCTGATCCTGGGCGAGGTAACGGCACTGGCGCAGACGCTGCATTGGTTCGGCAGCGCGCCGCTGAGCGCCTCGTCGCCGCACTCACCCGGCGCAACGCCCCACACGCCCACACTGGCCCACGCAGCCTGATTCCGACGGAGACCCCATGGCCCTGTACGACAACATTCTCGACACCATCGGCCGCACCCCGGTGGTCAAGCTCCAACGCCTCGCCCCGGACAACGTGACCTTGTACGTCAAGGTCGAATCGTTCAATCCCGGCGGCTCGGTCAAGGACCGGCTGGCGCTGGCGATCATCCTGGACGCCGAACAGCGCGGCCTGCTCAAGCCCGGCGACACCATCGTCGAAGCCACCTCCGGCAACACCGGCGTGGCACTGGCCATGGTGGCCGCAGCGCGCGGCTACAAGTTCGTCGCCACCATGGTGGAAACCTTCTCCATCGAACGCCGCAAGCTGATGCGTGCCTATGGCGCCAAGGTCATCCTGACCCCGGCTGCCGAGCGCGGCAGCGGCATGGTGCGCAAAGCGAAGGAACTGGCCGAACAGCACGGCTGGTTCCTGGCCAGCCAGTTCGCCAATCCGGCCAACCCGGCCTACCACCGCAACACCACCGCTGCCGAGATCCTGCGCGATTTCGCCGGCCACCGGCTGGACCATTTCGTCACCGGCTGGGGCACCGGCGGCACCCTCACCGGCGTGGGCGAGGTCTTGAGCGTTGCGCGCCCGGAAGTGCGCATCACCGCCACCGAGCCGGCTGGCGCCGCCTTGCTGCAAGGCCAGGACTGGAAGCCGCACAAGATCCAGGGCTGGACCCCGGACTTCGTACCCGAGGTGCTCAACCGCGAGGTCGCCCATGAGGTGCTTAGCGTGGAAGACACCGACGCCATCACCGTAGCGCGGCGCCTGGCCGCCGAAGAAGGCATCTTCACCGGCATTTCCGGCGGCGCCACCGTCGCCACCGCGCTGCGCGTGGCAGAAGGCGCGGTGCCTGGCGCCGTCATCCTGGCGATGCTGCCCGACACTGGCGAGCGCTACTTCTCGACCCCGCTGTTCGCCGACATCAACGAAGGCTCCGACGACGACTGGCTGGCCGGGCTACCCTGATCGGGCGCAGTCGATGACCACACCTGAAGCCGCGCGATACGCGGCTTTTTGGCCACGGCCGAACAGCGTATGTGCGCCGGAAGACGCTGCATAGCGGCGGGCACCTCATGCCAACGATCCCTGACCGCCTCAAGGCGAAAGCGCACGCGGTATTGCCGAAACCAAGGACGTGGCAGCGTACCCGGCACGCCTTGGCGCCGGGCGCAGCATCCGTCCTGTTCCCAGCTACAGACACGCCCGCACTCCCGTCCATGTCAAGGAAACGTTAGGATGGCGGCCGCGATGTAGGGAGAAATGTGTGAGCAACCAGCCGTATGGACACAGCGAGACCCGCGCCGCGCGGGCGCCATGGCTGGTAAAGATGACCTCCCCGGTCCACTTCGCGCTAGCCCTGGGGCTGGGCGCATGGTTGCAAGAGGCGCTGGATCTGCCTCTCACCCCTCCCACGCCACTGGCCTGGATCGAAGTGGCTGGCGGCGGCATCGCCGGTCTCGGCCTGGCGCTGGCGGTGAGCTGCTTCATCCTGTTTGCGCGTCGGCGCACCACCATCATGCCCAGCGGTCATCCCTCGCGCCTGGTGCTGGACGGCCCGTATCGCGTCACCCGCAACCCGATGTACCTGGCCTTGGTGCTGAGCTACGTCGGCCTGTGCCTGCAACTTGGCCTGCTGTGGGCGGTTGTGTTGGTGCCGCTGCCGTGGCTTGCGCTGCAGCGCTATGTCATCCCGTTCGAAGAGGCGCGTCTACGGGCCGAATTCGGCCGCCACTACAACGACTACTGCGCGCGCGTCCGCCGCTGGTTGTAGAGCCGAAATGCATCACCTCGTGCGTGGCGAGCGTTGCTGCCGATCGCTCCGAGAGAGCGCCCAGCTGACGCGGAACGGCATATATTCCACTCCGTCAGACAGTCGCAGCAGATGAGATGAATGGCCGATAGCGTGCAGATCCGCAGCGTGCTCCCCATCACGCGCCCATCATGCAATTCGCATAATTATCGCGCTATGAGAATCGAAGTCTGGCAAGGCGACATCACCGAACTCGACGTTGACGTCATCGTCAACGCCGCCAATGAATCACTGCTGGGCGGTGGTGGTGTCGATGGCGCCATCCACCGTGCCGCCGGCCCGCGCTTGCTGGAAGCCTGCGAGGCACTGCCGCAAGTGCGTCCGGGCGTGCGTTGCCCCACCGGCAAAATCCGCATCACCGACGGGTTCGATCTGAAGGCACGCCACATTTTTCATACCGTTGGCCCGGTGTGGCGCGACGGCAGGCACAACGAGCCCGAACAGCTGGCCAACTGCTATTGGCAATCGCTGAAACTCGCCGAACAGATGATGCTGCACTCGATTGCGTTCCCGGCGATCAGCTGCGGGATTTACGGCTATCCGCTGTATCAGGCGGCCCGCATCGCCGTGACCGAAACGCGCGATTGGCAGCGCTCGCACAAGGTGCCCAAGCACATCGTCTTGGTGGCCTATAACGAGGCGACCTATAAGGCCTACCAGCAGGCGTTGGCGACGCAGGAAACTGCGGCGGCCTGAGATTGGATTGACGTGGGCTGCATGTCGCATCGACCGGCTGGATTGAGCATGTAATTGAGCAAAGGGCGCTGTAAGGCGCCCTTTGCGTTTTTCGCTTGCGTTTTTCGCGCGGCATCGAAGTGAACCTGTGGATGCAGCAAACAAAAACGCCGGCATCGGTGCCGGCGCTTTTGTTCTATCGATGCGGCAGCCTTGCAGCCCTCATCAATCGATCAACCCTTCCACTTGCCCAGCGCGGCCAGGCCGTTTTCCTTGGCGCGCTCGTAGATGACCTGCTGCGCCTTGGCGAAGTTGCCGGTCATGTCCTTGGCCCACAGCTTCAGCGCGGCCTGCTGCATGGCGCGGCCGTAGGAGAAGCTCAGCGGCCAGGGCAGAGTGCCGAGCTGGTGCATCTCGTTGAGATGGGCGGTGGACTGCTCGTCGGTCTGGCCGCCGGACAGGAACACGATGCCCGGCAGGATCGCCGGCACGGTGGACTTCAGGCACATCACGGTGGACTCGGCCACCTCTTCGATGCTGGCCTGCTCTTCGCAACTCTTGCCGGAGATCACCATCGAGGCCTTCAGGATGGTGCCCTCGAGCACGACGTTCTGCTCATACAGCGCACCGAACAGCGAGCGCAGCGTGGCTTCGGTCACTTCGTAGCAGGTTTCGATGTCGTGGCTGCCGTCCATGATCACTTCCGGCTCGACCATCGGCACCAGGCCTTGTTCCTGGCACAGCGCAGCGTAACGCGCCAGCGCATGCGAGTTGGCCTCGATGCAGGTGCCGGACGGGATGTCTTCGCCGATATTGATGACCGCACGCCACTTGGCGAAGCGCGCACCCAGCGTGTAGTACTCCTCCAGACGCGCACGCAGGCCGTCCAGGCCTTCGGTCACCAGTTCGCCCGGCATGCCGGCCAGCGGCTGCGCGCCCTTGTCGACCTTGATGCCCGGGATGATGCCGTGGGCGGTCATGTACTCGGCGAACGGCACGCCATCCTTGGTCTTCTGACGGATGGTCTCGTCGAACAGGATGGCGCCGGAGATGTAGTCGCTCAGCTTGGGCGTGGTCAGCAACAGTTCGCGATAGGCGCGACGGTTCTCTTCGATGTTCTCGATGCCGACGCTGGCAAAACGCTTGGCGATCGTGCTGGTCGATTCGTCGATGGCGATGATGCCCTTACCCGGGGCGACCATCGCCTGGGCGGTTTCGGCAAGCTGTTCGATGCTCATGTAGTTCCTGTGGCAGCTGCGGGGGAGAACGAAAGTATAGCGACGAAAGTCGTACACATTCCTTCACGGAATGCCTGCAACCGATTACACGTGCATGCGTGACAGGATGTGTGCTGCTGCTCGCATCGCGGGAATCGGGAATCGGGAATCGGGAATCGGGAATCGGGAATCGGGAATCGGCAAAGCTGAGCATGGTGCGCGGCGTGGCGCTTGCGATGCTGGGATGCATGGCTGCAGTGACTACGCTGGCGCGTTGATACGGAGCCATGCGTGAGTTAGCTGGGGTTGGCCGCGTTGCTGCTTCGTCTGTCGCCACAAAGCTGCGCCTGCGGCGTGCGTTATATCGTGGACAGCGTCTTGTTCCGCCATCACCAGCACCGTTGCAGCAGCGCGCGTGTGAGGTGGTGGGCATTGAGTACTCGCCGGATCCGGCCGTTGACCAATGATCCGGCGACGATCTGGCGCACCTGGGCGCGACGGGCATGCTCGATACAGCCCGTCGCGCCCAGGTGCGCTCTACGTGTTGCTGGCGCGCGTCCAGCGGCCAGGTCGGCACACAGCACAACGGCGGCCCTGGGGCCGCCGTCGTGTGTCGCGTCTGTTCCGGCTCAGGTCATGCGCCGGATGCGGTCGACAGGCGTTACAGCTCGCCCAGACCGGTGGCGCGGCCGTCTTCGCCCACTTCCAGCAGGCGCAGCGTGTTGGTGGCGCCATGGGTTTCCATGTGCTCGCCACTGGTAAACACCACGCGGTCGCCAGGCCCCATGCGCTCGTTCTCCACCAGCAGACGGATCGCCGCACGTGCGGCCTCGCGCGGGGTCAGGCCGCGGCTGTCGAAGCTGATCGGGAACACGCCACGCATCATCGCCATCTGGCGGCGTGCGCCATCGTGACGGGTGAAGGCGTAGATCGGCATATTGGAGCGGAAGCGCGACAGGAAGCGCGGCGTGCCCCCGGATTCGGTCAACGCCACCACGCCGCCAAGGCCGATGTGCTCGGACAGGAACATGGTCGCCATCGCAATCGCCTGGTCGGCGCGCTGCAGATTGCGTTGTGCCGCTTCGAAGTCGGTATCGAACTCGAACTGGTGTTCGGCCCCCAGACAGATGCGCGCCATCGCTTCCACCGCACGCACCGGATAGGCGCCAGCGGCGGTCTCGGCCGAGAGCATCACCGCGTCGGTGCCGTCGATGACCGCGTTGGCCACGTCCAGCACTTCGGCGCGGGTGGGGATCGGGCTTTCGACCATCGACTGCAGCATCTGCGTGGCGGTGATCACCACCTTGTTCTGCGCCAGCGATTCGCGAATGATCTTCTTCTGCAGGCCCGGCAATTCGGCGTCGCCGATTTCAACGCCCAGGTCGCCACGCGCCACCATCACCACATCGGAGGCTTCGACGATCTCGACCAGGTTTTCGATCGCCTCGGTGCGCTCGATCTTGGACACCAGTTGCGCATCGCAGCCATGCTGCTGGGCGATCTGACGTGCGTCGTGCATGTCCTGCGCATTGCGACAGAACGACACCGCGATGAAGTCCACGCCGATCTTGGCGACGATGCCGATCAGTTCCTTGTCGCGTTCGGTCAGTGCGCCCAGCGACAGACCACCGCCCTGCTTGTTGAGGCCCTTGCGGTCGGACAGCACGCCATCGTTCAACACCTTGGTGACGATGCGCGCGCCCTGCACATCGGTGACCTGCAACTGCATCAGGCCATCGTCGAGCAGCAGCACGTCGCCGGCGGTCACGTCCTGCGGCAGACCCAGATAGCTGACGCCAACCTGAGTCTGGTCGCCAGCCGGCGCGTTGGCATCGGCCACCAGGTCGAAGCGATCGCCCATGGTCAGCTTGATCTTGCCTTCGGCAAAACGTTCGATACGGATCTTCGGGCCCGGCAAGTCGGCCAGGATGCCGACTTCGGCACCGACGCGGGCCGCAGCGGCACGCACTTCGGCGGCGCGCTTGGCCTGGCCGGAGGGGTCGCCATGGCTGAAGTTGAGGCGCACCACGTTGACGCCCGCCTTGAACAGCGTATCCAGCACACCGGGCGCATCCGTTGCCGGTCCGAGGGTGGCGAGGATCTTGGTGCGGCGTTGACGTTCTTTCATGATGGCCTCCCTGTAAAAGCCGCGAAACTTAACACACACGTCACGTACCGAGGATGGCATTGCGGCATAGCCTTCCTCCGATTCCGGCATGTCCTACAGACAGTGCGGGACAGTACGTACGCCTGCGCCCGCGCTGCCGTGAGCAACGCGAACGGTCGCCACCCTAACCCGGCAGCGGTGAAGAGTGTTCTGCGCGCTGCGAGCCGCGTTCGCAGGCGCGTCGACCAAGCGAACGCAACGGCCGACGCGCACTGCCCATCACTGAAGCACTGCCGCGAGTTCAGCCGGCGTGCGTGCCAACGCACCGGCGCCGGCGGCGCGCAGTTCGCCCTCGTCGCCGAAGCCCCACAACACGCCGATGCTGTGGATGCCGTGGTGATTGGCGCCATCGATATCCATGCGCCGGTCGCCGATCATCACGCAGCCGGTCTTGTCGATCTGCAAACGGCGCAGCGCTTCGGCAATGAGGTCCGGCTTGAAGCGACGTTCGCCGTCTTCGCTGGCACCGATCACCTCCTCGAAGCACGCGCCGAAGGGCAGATGCTCGACGATGCGCCGCGCATAGCGCTCATTCTTCGAGGTCACCACGGCCAGACGATGACCGGCGCGCTGCAGGCCGGTGACAACCTCGCCAATGCCGTCGAACACGCTGAGTTCGGTCCAGCCCACCGCGTCGTAGCGTGCGCGGTAGAGCCCGAGCGCGCGCTGCACCAACTCCGGGTCGTCCGGAAAACACTCGGTGAAGCTGTCGCGCAACGGCGGGCCGATCCAGGCGCGCAAGGTCTGCGCCGACGGACGCGGCTGGCCGAGTTCGTCGAAGGCATGCACGATGCTGGCAACGATGCCTGGCTCTGAATCGACCAGCGTGCCGTCCAGATCGAAAAACAGCGTGGCTGCACTCACTGGCCGCGGGCCTGGAGTGCGGCCACCGCCGGCAAGGTCTTGCCTTCCAGAAACTCCAGGAACGCACCGCCGCCCGTGGAAATGTAGGTGACGTCCTGGGCGATGTCGTATTTGTCCACTGCGGCCAGGGTGTCGCCACCGCCAGCGATCGAGAACGCCTTGGAACTGGCGATCGCGCGCGCCAGCGTTTCGGTGCCGTGGCTGAAGGACTCGAACTCGAACACGCCCACCGGACCGTTCCACACCACGGTACCGGCACTGGCGATCAGTTCGGCGTAGCGCTGCGCGGTTTGCGGGCCGATATCCAGGATCAGATCGTCCGCATCGACCGCCTCCAGCGACTTCACGCTGGCTTGCGCATCGGGCAGGAACTGCTTGGCAACGACCACATCGGTCGGCAGCGGAATCTCGGCGCCACGCGCCTTGGCATCGGTCACGATCTGGTTGGCGGTCGGGATCAAATCCGGCTCGTTCAACGACTTGCCCACGGCATGCCCGGCCGCGGCGATGAAGGTGTTGGCGATGCCGCCGCCAACGATCAGCTGGTCGACCTTGTTGACCAGGTTGGACAGCAGCTCCAGCTTGGTGGACACCTTGCTGCCGGCAACGATGGCCAGCAAGGGCTTGGCCGGGTTGTCCAGCGCCTTGGCCAGGGCGTCGAGTTCGGCCATCAACAGCGGGCCGCCTGCTGCGACCGGCGCGAAACGGATCACGCCGTGCGTGGAGGCCTGCGCACGGTGCGCGGTGCCGAAGGCATCCATCACGAACACGTCGCACAACGCGGCGTACTTGCGCGCCAGCGTCTCATCGTCCTTGCCCTCGCCGACATTCATGCGGCAGTTTTCCAGCAGCACCACCTGGCCCGGCGCGACCTCCACGCCATCGACCCAGTCGCGCACCAGCGGCACGTCCACGCCCAGCAATGCGGCCAGACGCGTGGCAACCGGCGCCAGCGAATCTTCCTCGGTCCAGCTGCCTTCCTTGGGGCGGCCCAGGTGCGAGGTCACCATGACGGCCGCACCCTTTTCCAGCGCCAGCTTGATGGTGGGCACCGAGGCGGTGATGCGCTGTTCGGAGGTGATCTGGCCGTTGTCGATCGGCACGTTGAGATCCTGGCGGATCAACACGCGCTTGCCGGAGAGATCGAGGTCGGTCATGCGGACAATGGACATGGGCTCAGCTCGTTCGGTCTAGGGAGGGGGAATGGGAATGGTCATGCAGAAGCACCCAGCAGACGCGCCGGTGCAAACAGGTGAGCGCTTTGCCTCAGCGGCAACCGGCTGTGGATCGCCATGGCGATGTCGTTGCGCCAGCGGGCGGATCGCGTGGCGCCCGTTGCCCACCATGCGCGAGGCCGCCAAGGCGGTTGGCGAGGAGCGGAATGCTTGGTCGAACACGACGGGCAAGACGGCTGCCTTGGTCACGGGGGACGCCCATTGTCCGACCTTCGCGCCGCAGCGGCAAACCGCCGTGCGAAGCGGGCGCAGTCAGCCGTTGCGATTGGCCGATGCACTCCGCAACAGGCTCACCGCGAAACCGCCTACCAACAAGGCGCCACCGACCAACAGACCCCACAGCAGCCAACGCTTCCAGTCGCGCGGCGTGGCGGCCGGCTGCAGCGCGGCCTCGCCCGCCAGCGGCTGTGCCTGCGAGCCAGACGGGCCTGCGCCGGTTGCCACTGTGCGCCGCGTTCGCGCCGCAGTGCCTGCAGCATTGCGCCCAATGGTGCGTCGGTGCGCTGCGCACGCGCACTGCCGGCCACCAGCGCATACGGCGGCTGGCCCTGGGCAAGAAACATCAGCCGCTCCGGCTGGTACCCGACGCGCAGCATCGGCACGGCGCTGCTGTGCCCCTGCGCGGCGACCAACCGCCATTGGCGATCGCGCACGGGCGCAGACAGCAGTTGCGGCGGCGACGCGGCAGTCGCGCCCTGGCCCAGTCGATACGCCAACCATGGGCCGGCACGCTGCAGCCACGGCGCATCGTCGGTATCGCGACTTGCCACGATCCACTCGACCGCCTCGGCGTGATTGCCGCCGACATCCAGTTGGCCGATCGGAAAACGACCGGGCAAGGCATACACCAGCGCTGCATCTTTTGCGGTGCCTGGCAAGTCCAGCCACTGTGGCGGCGTGGACATGGCGATGCCATCCAGCTCCGCCTCGACCACGTGTAATGCCGGCAGCTCGCCCGATGCAATGACCAGGCGCAAGTAACGCGCACCATCGTCCAGGGCGATACGACGCTGCTGCAGTCGCTGCGCCTGATTGTCCAGCGCCATGACCGTGGCGTTGGAGGCGAGCACGCGCCAGTCGCGCAGATCGTCGCTGCCTTCCACACGCACCTGGGCCTGCACCGGCGTGTCGCCCTCCCAATCCAGCAATAGGGCACGCGGGCGATCGCGCAGCGCGCTGGCATCGATCAACCAGCTGACACCATGGCCCGCGGCGACAGCCCCGGTCGCAAAACGGCCTTCCAGGCGGCGCACCGCACCACTGGCATCGCGCTCGGCAATCAACTGCAGGTCGCCACTGGCCGGCGCCGCACCAGCCGGCAGCGCAAACAGGGGCAGGCGCTGACGGCGTACCGCAGCGGCCGGCGCTGCATCCATCGGCAGCCAGGCGGTGGGCAGCTCTTGTCCATGCGCGTCGATCGCCGTGACATCGCGCAGCGCCGCGTCGTGCGCGGTGCGATACACCGCCGCATTCAAGGTCACCTGATAGAGGCCGGCATCCGAGCCGGTGACCTGCAACGGCCACTGCTGGCGGTAGTCCTGCCGCACATCGCGGGCCTGCGCCAGCATCGGCACCATCAGCAGCAGCGCCCATCGCATCGCTTTCATTCCCGATCCTTTTCGACGCCGTTCTCTTGGAGAGCATGACCTTCGGTCGCAACCGCACGCGGCGGTGCCGGCGCCAGATAGCCCACCACGGTGCACAACAGACCATAGGCCATGAACGAGCCGATGCCGAGTAAGTTGCCCAGATGCTGGCGGTCGACCAACACCAACTTCGCCAGGACCAGCCCCATCAGCAATGCGCCACCCAGCCACAGCCCGCGTTGCCCACGGCGCGAGCCGATCACCCAGCCCAGCACGCCCAGCACGCTCCAGACGATGGTGAGGCTGGTCTGCGACAAGGTGGTGCCGATCAGCGCGGAATCCCATGGCACGCCGCCCCAGTGATGCACGCTGTGCAAGGTACTGCCGGTGATCAACGCCCAACCCAGCACACCCAGCGCGGTCACCCGCCAATGCTGCAGCGATGTCGGCGCAGGTGCCGACCAGGCCCAGCGCACAAGCAGGGCAAGAACCGCCAATTGCGCCAGCTCGGCGGGGTTGAGCACCGGCAGCCAGGGCAACGGTGCAGCGCTCACCGGGTCCAGCAACGCGAGCAGCCAGCCGAGTCCCAACACCGCAAACACGCAACTCAGCAACGCGTTGCGTGCAGGATCGAAGGCGGTTGCCTGCGGCCAGGCCAGCCACGGCCAGCGCAACAGCCCCAGCGTCGCCACCAGCAACCACGGCGCCGCCAGCAGGGCGCAACGCCAGCCATTGGCCAACAAGAACGCATCGGCCAGCCAGGCCGCGCCCAACGAGATGACCAACGGCCACAGCAGCCACCAGATGAACTGCGCCGCCATCGCGCCAGTGCCTTGCTGCGTGCGCAAGCACCACAGCGCACGCGCGCCCGCCACTGCAAACGCACCCCATGCCAGTGCGCCCCAGTGCGCGAATGGCTGGGTGTGCGCTGCGCCTTGCCACAGCGCCAACGGCGCAGCCAGCGCCAGACCAGACATCACCGTCCACACCAGCGCCGCTGCACGACGGCGCCGATGCACTTCGGCCGCCAAGCATAGACTGAGTGCGACCAAGCCCAGCAGCAGATCCGGTTCGCTGCGCAGATCGGCAAAACGCAGGATCTCGTGCACGCCGCACAGCGTCCACCAACCCAGTCCCCACAGATATGCCAGCAGCGCACGCCGCCGATGTCCTGCATCGCGCAGGAACCACGCACTGGCCCAGCCGGCCAGCGCCAGCAGCAAGGTGCTCATGCAGGTTGCGTTGGCCACCGCGACCGCGTCGTGGCGCCAGGCATCCACACCGAACGCGACACCCACCGCCGCAAACAACTGCAGCGCGACACCGCTGACCTGCGGGATCCGCCGTTGTTGGCGCAGCCCCAGCCACAGCAAGCCGACGCCTTCCAGCGCAAAGACGCTTGCAGTGGCACGTGCCGACAACGCCAGCGGCACGGCCAGGGTCGCGAACCCGACCGCCAGCATCGCGTGCGCCTGGCCCAGCAAGCGCGTGGGTGCGCGGCGCAGCAGCCAACTGCCCAGGCCCGCATACAACGCTGCCACCGCCACCGCGCACAGCGCCAGTGGCAGCCGATCGCCCTCAAGCAGGCGCGCCTGTAACGCGAAGGCCACCAGCGGCGTTCCGAACAACAGGCTGCCATCGATGAGCCTGCCGGCACTGCCGTCACCGCGGCGCGCATGCAGGACCGGAATCGCCACGTACATGGCGAAGAACAGCAACAGGAACGGCTCGGTCGTGGCGAATTTTGCCGGGGAGTACTGCAGCGCACCCCACACGGTGCCGATGCCGAAGGTGAAAGCAAACCCCAGCAGGTTCAGCACGCGCCACGGGCGTGTCCATGCAATCGCCACGATGCCGGCGTTGAGTACGGCGTAGTACGAGAACAGCGCGACATGGTTGCCGCTGCCGGTAGACAACCAGATGGGCGCAAGAAAACCGGCCAGCACGCCCAGCACCGCCAACGTGCGCGAATCCTGCAGCACCGCCAGCACGCACATACCTGCGATCAGCACCACGCTGATGCCAAGCGCCGTTCCGGCATCGAGCAAGCCGTACAACTTGAAGGCCGCGAACACCGTCAACAACAGGCCACCGATGGCGCCGCCCTGCAACGCCAACGCAAACCCCGGCCGCTGCGCGCGCTGCGTCCAACCGAAGATCAGACCGGCCAATGCCAGAACGCTGATGCCGGCCAAGCGCAACTCGATCGGCATGCGCATCCAGCCCTGATCGCTGGCGTACTTCAATAGCGACGCCACGCCGGCCAACAACACCAGCATGCCGACCTTGACCGGCACATTGCCCTCGGTGAACCAACGCTTCAAGGCGCTGGCCATGCGCGCGATGGCGCTGGGCGCGGCCGGAAGCCGAGGCGGTTGCGGTTGTGCGGATTGCGGTTGCGCCGGCCGGGCGCGCGTCGCCTGCGCTTGCGCGCTGGGACGTTCCGACGTCGCGATTGCACTGCCCGCTATCGCATCTGCAGGTGCAGGCGCCGGCAATGGCGGCGGCACCGCCGAGGCAGACACATCAACCGCCTGGTGATCCGCAGCCGGCGCATGCGAGCCAACGTCCTGGCCCGCTGCAACGGACGTGCGGTACCCAGGTAGATCGCTGTCGGCGACGGCGCCCGGACCAGCGCCCACACCGGACGCCACGTCCGGTTGCTCCCACGCCCTGCCCTGCGCGTCCGCGGGTGCTTGCGCCGGCGCATCCGCACGTTCGGCACCACTGCTCTGCCACTGCGCAAGCCGCTGCTCCAGCGCCGCCACCCGTCGCCGCAGCCCGGCAATCCACACCAGCGCGATCACCACACCCACCGGCACGGTGAGCAGCACCAGGGCCACCAACACGATTATCGTTTCCAACGCAGCAATCCCCTAGCCGGCGTCCAGCCGAATGCGCGCACCATACAGCCTCGGGCTGCGGCTGGGCAGACAGCCTCTCGCTCAGACGATGGATGGAGCATCGGAAAGCTGCAGTCGCATGCGTGCGTGCGCGCATCCCTCACACAAGAAAACGCCCGGAGAACCGGGCGCTTTGAACGGTTATTCGCGGTAACCGCTATCGTTCTTGTTATGGATGATCCAGATCAGATTGCCGCCGGTCCCCATCGACTTGCCAGCGAACACCAGACGTCCCTGGCCCTTGTAGGCCATTTCGTAACGGTAGCGGTCGCCACCGAAGAAGAACGGGATAAACGCCTTGCCGGTCACGTAAGCACCCTGGTCGTCCGGCTGACCAATCAGGTCGGTGACCTGCTTCATCGGCATACCGATTTTCAGCTGGGTGAACTTGCTGCCAGGCGCTGGCTTGCCGGTGATTTCGCCTTCGTAATCATTGATGCCCTTGACGGTCTCGCCGTAGCCCGCCTCGACATCGGACGACTTGATCACCTCACCATCGGCATTCATCCATGCCGGCGTCCCGTTCTGCTTTTTTGCAGCCCAACTGTTCGACGGCACGGAACACGCAACAACCACACTCAGCGCCAAGGCGCCTGCCAGAAACTTATTCATCACTCTTCTCTCGATCCATGGAGTTCCCCGATCCTTCGTACACGACACGGGAACGGCCGCCGTGCGCGCAAATTAGCGCACGTGAGTCCAGCAAAGTCCACTTCCGGGCAGCCACCGAAGGCGCCGCAGTGCAAGAAACGCAACTTCCATGGCCGACAAATGAAAAGCCCCGGCATGCCGGGGCCTGTTTCATCACTGCGCCAGAAACTTACTTGGCCACAACCCGCACCATCTCCAGGCACTTGTTGGAGTAGCCCCACTCGTTGTCGTACCAGGACACCAGCTTGACGAAGGTGGAGTCCAGCGCGATGCCAGCGTCAGCGTCGAACACCGAGGTGCAGGTTTCGCCGCGGAAATCGGTGGCCACGACCTTGTCTTCGGTATATCCCAGCACGCCCTTCAGTGCGCCTTCGCTCTGCGCCTTCACTTCGGCGCAGATTTCGGCGTAGGTGGCCGGCTTTTCCAGCTCGACAGTGAGGTCGACCACCGACACGTCGGAGGTCGGCACGCGGAAGCTCATGCCGGTGAGCTTTTTGTTGAGCTCGGGGATCACCACGCCCACGGCTTTGGCGGCGCCGGTGGAGGACGGGATGATGTTCTCCAGGATGCCGCGGCCGCCGCGCCAGTCCTTGTTGGACGGGCCGTCCACGGTCTTCTGCGTCGCAGTGGCCGCATGCACGGTGGTCATCAGGCCGCGCTTGATGCCCCACTTGTCGTTGATCACCTTGGCCAACGGCGCCAGGCAGTTGGTGGTGCACGAGGCGTTGGAGATGATCGCTTCGCCCTTGTAGGTCTTGTCGTTGACGCCGTAGACAAACATCGGGGTGTCGTCCTTGGACGGCGCCGACAGGATCACTTTCTTGGCACCTGCATCGATGTGCTTCTGTGCGGTTTCCTTGGTCAGGAACAGGCCGGTGGACTCGATCACCACGTCGGCGCCGACGGCATCCCACTTGAGGTTGGCCGGGTCGCGTTCCTGGGTCAGGCGGATCTTCTTGCCGTTGACGATCAGCGTGTTGCCGTCGACCGAGACGTCGGCCTTGAAGCGGCCATGCACCGAGTCGTACTGCAGCATGTAGGCCAGGTAGTCGGGCTCGAGCAGGTCATTGATGGCCACGATCTCGATGTCATTGGCGAAGTTCTGCACCGCAGAGCGCAGCACGTTGCGTCCGATGCGACCGAATCCGTTGATGCCAACCTTGATTGCCATGTTCACTAGCTCCTGCGACCGCGACAGCGCGGCGGATGGAAAGGGGCTGTCATTCTAGCAGCGTCACTTGTTCGCAGCCGTGTTGCGGGCGGCGCGGATTCGGTAGCGGGTAGCGGGTAGCGGGTAGGGGGCTCTGCGCCACGCTCTGCGAGGAACCAACCCGCAGATGCGTTCGGTCCATCGGAGTGAGCGCGCATGAACGGTCACCGCGCACGTCACAGCATCGATGGCCGATCATTCCCGAGGACCTCATGCTTGATCGCAGGCAGCGCCACTCACCCAACACCTGCAAGCCACAAAACTATATGTATTTCAATCACTTAAATTTGTAAATGATACGCTGAACGGCATATTCAACACTATGCCGGACAGCAGCATTTCGGCATCCCGTGGATTTCGATACTGGCCCTGCCTGCCGAGGCACCCCCATCAATCACACGGAGATTCCCCATGCGTCGCACACTCTTCTCTCTGGTTCTGGCTCTGGCTGCCACCCCGGCGCTGGCTGGCAGCGTGATGCATTACACCGACAAGGCCAAGCTGCCGGCCGGCGGCGAAGAGCGCGAAGTCGCTGCGCTGTTCGACACCTGGAACGCGGCGCTGGCCACCGGCAACCCGCACAAGGTGGCCGATCTGTACGCGCCGGACGGCGTGTTGCTGCCGACGGTCTCCAATGAAGTGCGCGCCTCGCGCGAACAGATCGAAAACTACTTCGAGATGTTCCTGACCAAAAAGCCGCAGGGCGTGGTCAATTACCGCACCGTGCGCGTGCTCGATGACGACAGCGCCGTGGATGCCGGCGTGTATACCTTCACGCTGACCGACAAGGCCGGCAACAAGAGCAGCGTGCAGGCCCGCTACACCTTCGTGTACGAAAAGCGCGACGGCAAGTGGCTGATCATCAACCACCACAGCTCGGCGATGCCGGAAGTGGATCCACCCAAGGTCGCCAAGGTCAAGTAAGCGGCGCATCGCACCGGCGAGCGATCGCGGTCGACGCCACTGCGCACGCAACCGTCGGCACCCCTCCCGCGCCGACAGCCGTGGCCGGCCCATCGCGCGATGCCGCACGTGCGATCCCGCTGCGAGCATCGGCATAGCGCGTATCGCGGTCGTGCGCGCAGGGTGTGACTACAGCCATTGCAGGCCCGCACACCCGAGCGCACGGCCAAATTGATCAGGATCAAGGCAGCGGCGACGCCAAGCGCCAAGACTTCCCACATCCATTGCACCCCACGAGACTTCCCATGCGTATGCGCTCTACCCTTTTGTTCGCCGGCCTGGCCGCTTCTTGCGTCAGCCTCCCCGCACTGGCGCAATCCAAAGGCGACTGGACCATTGCCGTCGGCGCCCATCAGGTCGCTCCCAAATCCGACAACGGCAGCCTGGTCGGCGGCACGCTCGACGTGGACGTGGGTAAAGACATCAGACCCACGTTCACCGCCGAATACTTCATCGCAGACAACCTCGGCATCGAGGTCCTGGCCGCGCTGCCGTTCGAGCACGATATCGCGCTGCGTGGACTGGGCCACGTCGGCAGCACCAAGCACCTGCCGCCGGTGGTGTCGCTGCAGTACCACTTCAACAGCCAGGGCAAGGTGTCGCCCTTCCTCGGCGCGGGCATCAACTACACGCGCTTCTTCGACACCGATACCGGCGGCGCGCTGGCCGGCAGCACGCTGGAGCTGGACGATTCCTGGGGCCTGGCACTGCATGCAGGCGTGGACTACACGCTCAGCGACCGCGGCGCACTGCGCGTCAACCTGCGCTGGATCGATATCGATACCCAAGCGCGCCTGGACGGCAACCGTATCGGCACGGTCAATATCGACCCGCTGGTCTACGGCGTGGCCTACGTGCACCGGTTCTGATCCCCGCGGCGTGGGCGGCGCATCTCTGGCACACTTGCCGTCCAGGGACGTGCATCCACCGCCGGAGTTGCGGACAGGTCGGTCACGTCGCCCGTCTGTCCGACCTACCGGGGATTCCATGAACACGCTGACTCGCACCGCCCTCGCCATTGCACTGGCCGCCTCGGCCGCACCCGCCCTTGCACAGTCGGCCGGTCATTGGACGACCGGTTACGGAGCCGGCTATGTCTCGCCCAAGTCCAATAACGGCACCTTCGGCGGCACCCAGGCCGAGATCAAGGGCGCGCCGGCACTGTCGTTCACCTACGAATACTTCCTTCGCAACAACCTGGGTATCGAAGTGCATGCCGCAGTTGCAGGCAAGCACGACCTCGAACTGCGGGGCACCGGCAAGGTGGGCAGCTATTGGTCGGTGCCACCGAGCGTGCTGCTGCAGTACCACATCAATGGCTATGGCACGGTGTCGCCGTTCGTGGGCGTCGGCATCAACTACACCTCATTCCTGGGCGAAGACACCGAGCCGACGGTTGGTGGCGGCGATCTGCGTTTCGACGATTCGGTCGGCGCCACTGCGCATGTCGGCGTGGACTTCATCTTCAACGACCGTAGCGGCCTGCGCGTGGATGCGCGCTGGACCGATTCGCGCAGCAACGTCGACCTCAACGGTGCGCGGCTGGGCAAGGCGCGGATCGATCCGTTGACCTTCGGCGTGTCGTACCTGGTGTATTACTAAGAGCGCCTAGCAACGCGACTGCGCTCACCGCCAGATGCGCGCGGCCACTGCCCGGTGCGGCATGACCCCACGCGGATGCTGCTATTGCCGCATTGCGTGCAAACCCGCCGACAATTGCTTGCCACATCCGGGCGCGCTCCAGGCACGTGTCGGCACCATCCTGAGGCGTGGCTGTCGCAGCTCCGGAATGGCCATCAAACCGTCCCGGAGCGATGCGTACAATCGCCGGATGAAGACACTTTCCCTCTCTGCATTCGTTGTTGCGACGGCAATGGCCGCCGCGATCCAGCCCACCACCGCCTTGGCCTGGGGCCTGCAAGGCCACCGCTTGGTGGCGCGCATCGCCGAAACCGAACTGAGCCCGCAGGCACGTGCGCAGGTGGCGCAATTGCTGGCCGGCGAGCCGGACCCGACCTTGCACGGCGTGGCCACGTGGGCCGATGAGTTGCGCGAGCACGACCCCGACCTTGGCAAACGCTCAGGGCCGTGGCACTACGTCAACCTGGGCGAACACGACTGCGCGTACTCGCCGCCGCGCGACTGCCCGGACGGCAACTGCGTGATCGCCGCGCTCGACCAGCAAGCCGCCCTGCTCGCAGATCGCACCCAGCCGTTGGACGTACGCCGCCAGGCCTTGAAGTTCGTGGTGCATTTCGTCGGCGACATCCATCAGCCGATGCACGCCGGCTATGCGCACGACAAGGGCGGCAACGACTTCCAGCTGCAGATCGACGGCAAGGGCAGCAACCTGCATTCGCTGTGGGACAGCGGCATGCTCAACGACCGCCATCTGCGCGACGATGCGTACCTGCAACGCTTGCTGGCATTGCCGGCTGCCACTGCGGTGTCTGCTGCCCTGCCACCACCGGCTGCGGCATGGGCGCAGGCTTCGTGCAAGATCGCCGTCACGCCAGGCGTCTATCCGAGCGCGCACGTGCTGCCCGCCACCTACATCGCCACCTATCGCCCGATCGCCGAAACCCAGCTGCGCATCGCGGGTGACCGGCTCGCCGCCATCCTCAACGCGGCACTGGCCAGCCCCTGACGTGGAGACGCCGATGCAGCCCCAGATACTTGCCTTCTTTCATGCCGACAGCAACACCTTCACCTATGTGGTCGCCGATGCGGCCACCGGTGCGGCGGCGGTGATCGACCCGGCACTGGACTACGCGGCCGATAGCGGCATCATCGGCAGCCAGGCGGCGCAGGGCATCCTTACCGCCATCGAGCAACACGGATGGCAGTTGCAGTGGCTGCTGGAAACCCATGCGCATGCCGATCACCTGTCGGCGGCACAGTGGCTGAAGCAGCACTGGCCGCAGGCGCGCATCGGCATCGGCGAGGGAATTTGCCAAGTGCAACGAACCCTTGCCCCGCAGTACGCATTGCCGGACGACTTCCGCGCCGATGGCTCGCAATTCGATCATCTGTTTGCCGATGACGAGCGCTTCAAGCTTGGCGGTATCGAAGCACGCGTCATCGCGGTGCCCGGCCACACCAGCGACAGCATTGCGTATCTGATCGGCGATGCGCTGTTTCCTGGCGACTCGTTGTTCATGCCGGATGCGGGCACGGCGCGTTGCGATTTCCCCGGGGGCGATGCACGCCAGCTGTTTGCATCGATCCAGCGCCTGTATGCGCTGCCGGAGAGCACCCGCGTGTTCGTCTGCCACGACTACGGCCCGGGCGGGCGTGCGGTGGCGCATCAGACCAGTATCGGCGCGCAGCGGCGCAGCAACATCCACGTACGCGACGGCGTGGACGTGGAGACCTTCGTGGCGCAGCGGCAGGCGCGCGATGCCACCTTGCCCGAGCCCAAGTTGATCCGCCCGGCGCTGCACACGAATCTTCAGGCCGGGCGTTGCACCGGAGTGGTTCTGTAGCGCGCGCCGGCTCGCCACGCGGTACGCATCGCGTAGCCGCTATGATCGGGGCCCTGTCCTGGTAAGGAGCTTTCGATGCGCACGATCGGTTTCTGGCAGCGCGCCTTGTGCACGCTGATTTTGGCGTTGCCCCTGCTGGCGAGTGCGCAGACCGCCCCGGTGACGGTGTTTGCGGCCGCCAGCCTGAAAGAATCGATGGACGACGCCGCTGCCGCGTACGAAAAGGCGACCGGCACGCCGGTACGGGTGTCGTATGCAGCCAGTTCTGCGCTGGCACGCCAGATCGAACAGGGCGCACCGGCGGATGTGTTCTTTTCGGCCGACCTGGAATGGATGGACTATCTGCAGCAGCGTGGGCTGGTGCTGCCGGCGCAGCGGCACAACCTGCTCGGCAATACGCTGGTATTGGTCGCGCCGGCGAACAGCAAGCTGCACGTCGACCCACGCGCGCCCGGCGCCATTGCCAAGGCGCTTGGGCAGAACGGGCGCCTGGCCGTGGGCCAGACCTCCAGCGTGCCGGCCGGCAAGTACGCAGCCGCCGCGCTACGCAAGCTCGGCCAATGGGACAGCGTCAGCAACCGGCTTGCCGAATCGGAAAGCGTGCGTGCGGCGTTGATGCTGGTCTCGCGTGGCGAGGCGCCACTGGGCATCGTGTACGGCTCGGACGCACGCGCCGACGCCAAGGTGCGCGTCATCGCCACCTTTCCCGAGGACAGCCATGACGCCATCGTGTATCCGGTTGCTGCGTTGAAGCACAGCAACAATCCCGCCACTGCCGCATTCGTGAGCTGGCTGGGAAGCAAGCCGGCCAGGGCGATCTTTGCGCGCCGTGGTTTTTCGTTGAAGGATTGAGGCACACCGTTTGTCGATGTTTACCCCGGAAGAGCTGACCGCGATCGGCTTGAGTCTCAAGGTCGCGATCGTGGCAGCGCTCGCCAGCCTGCCGCCGGGCATTGCCTGCGGCTGGCTGTTGGCGCGGCGCCGCTTCCCGGGCAAGGCCCTGCTGGACGCGCTGCTGCATCTGCCCTTGGTGATGCCGCCGGTGGTCACCGGCTATGCGCTCTTGGTGGTATTGGGCACGCAGGGCCCGGTGGGCAGCTGGTTGCTGGAACACGTCGGGATCCAGTTCGCCTTCCGCTGGACCGGCGCGGCGCTGGCGTGCGCGGTCATGGGATTTCCGCTGATGGTGCGCGCGATTCGCCTGTCCATCGAAGCCACCGATCGTCGCCTGGAAGCGGCCGCCGCCACGCTGGGCGCCGGGCCGTGGCGGGTGTTCTTCAGCATCACCTTGCCGCTGGCCTGGCCAGGCCTGGTCGCCGGCGTGGTGCTCGCGTTCGCCAAGGCGCTTGGCGAGTTCGGCGCCACCATCACCTTCGTGTCGAATATCCCTGGCGAAACGCAAACCTTGTCATCGGCCATCTACGGGCTGATGCAGGTCCCGGGGATGGAATCGGGCATCTGGCGGCTGGCCGGGGTGGCACTGGCGATTTCGCTGGCGGCGCTGCTGCTGTCCGAATGGCTGGTGCGTCGGCCGCATCCGCGCGAAGACGCGTGATGCTGGATATCGACCTGCAGCTGCAGCGCGGCACCTTCGAACGCCGCATCCGCATCCACGACGATGCGCGTGTCGTGGCGCTGGTGGGGCCTTCCGGCGCGGGCAAGACCACAGTGCTCAATGCAATCGCCGGCCTGGTGCGCCCGCAGGCCGGGCATATCCGTATCGATGGGCGTTGCCTGTACGACGCCGGGCAAGGCATCGACCTGCCCACGCACCAGCGCCGGATCGGTTATGTGTTCCAGGATGCGCGGCTGTTCCCGCATCTGGATGTGCGGCGCAACCTGCGCTACGGCCGGCATGCGCGCGGCACGGCGCTCTTCGGCTTCGACGATGTGGTGGCCTTGCTCGGCATCGCGCCGCTGTTGCAACGCCGGCCACGCAACCTCTCAGGCGGCGAAGCGCAGCGCGTGGCCATTGGCCGCGCGTTGTTGGCGCAACCGGCGATCCTGCTGTTCGACGAACCGCTGTCGGCCCTGGATCTGGCGCGCCGCGAAGAATTGATTCCCTACCTGCAGCGCGTGCGCGACGAGATTCGCCTGCCGATGCTCTACGTCAGCCATAACCCCGATGAAGTACAGCGCATTGCCGACAGCGTGCACGTGCTGGATTGACGGTGGTGTGGGCGTTGATGGGGCGCTTGCGTATGACGCGTTGTAAGACGGCGCAGCGTTGGTTGTGAATGGGACACGCTGCGCAACGGCTGCAGCAGCTATCGCACCACCTTCCCGGTCCGCACACTCACCTTGCCTTGCCGCACCTCGAAGGTGAACGAGAACGACAGCGTCACCGGTACCGGCTCGATCTGGGTGGCGTTCGTGCAGTCGTCTGGCGCTACCGGTTGCGCAATGCCTGATGCATACGTGCACATCGCCGCCGGAACAAACTGCCATCGCAGCGCGGTAGTGCGCACCGCTTGCATGAGGTCTGCGTTGTCCGGCAGCAACCCTGCGGCGCATTCGTCGCGGTCGGACATCGGATCCACGCGTTGCACCGCACCCTCTGCGCTCAGAATGAGATGCGCGCAGACCGTGGTGGGCGCCAGGCTCTGGCGCGGCGAATCGGCAGCCAGCACCGGGGCCTCGCTGCGCACCGCGCGTGGCATGCGAAAGCGTTGTGTCGGCGCTAGCGTGTAGGGTTGGACACCCGTAGCGCCGCCGCTGTCCGGCTGTGAAGGCAGCATGCGTTGATCCACCGAATCCTCGCGCTGGCTGGGTTGCTGTTCCGCGAGTTGGCGCATGGCGCAGCTACTCATGGCCAGCATCAGGGCGAGGCTGCCGATCAGGCGGTGGTTCATTGCAACCCTCCGCGTGAGGCGCATCCCGCAGGTGCACAGCTGGCAACAGGTTCGGACCGGTCGGCAGCGCGTGGGCGTGGGCGTGCAGTAGCCTCGGTACCGGAATGGATATCCGCAACCGCCGATGCCGTCTCTGGTGGATCCAGTTCGAATCTCACCGGCACGCGTACCTCCGACGCGACCGCCTTGCCATCCTCCAGCGTAGGTGTGAAGCGCCAGTGGCGTGCTGCGTCGAGCACGGTCTGATCGAACACGCCCGCCGGCGTGCTGCGCATGATGGCGATATGCTCGGGCGTTCCAGTCGGGCTCACTGCGATCTGCAGTTCGACAAACCCCGCCAGGCCTGCAGCGACCGCGTCAGGCGGATACCCGGGCGGCTGCATGGCGCGGAAATCCAGCGCATTGCCGGGTACGCGCATGCCCTGCAATCGTGCAGGCTGGAACGCCCAGCAGGCGCCACTGACCATCACCGCCATTGCCACCACGACGCGCAGGTTGCGTCGCGCGCGGGGCATCTCCACCGCAGGCTTCAGCAATGCAGCCACGCGCTGGGTGAGCGCGTGCGGCGCATTCCAACGGCAGGCCGTCGGCGTCCAGCCGGCACCACAGTGGGTCTTGAGCATCGCGGTGGCGTAACTGCGGCGCTTGCCTGGATAACGCGTCAGCACCTGCGCGTCGCAGGCCAGTTCCTGATCCAGCCGAAACGCGCGCCATGCCAGATGCATCAACGGATTGCACCAGCCGATGCACAGCAACAGTGCCGCCAGCAGATTGGCATACAGATCGCTACGCCGCAGATGCAGACGCTCGTGGGCCAGGATCAAGGTACGTTCGGCGGCGCTGTAGCGCGTATCGAAATCCATCGGCAGCACGATGCGTGGGCGCCAGAGACCCACAGACACCGGCAGGCCCACATCGCGCGTTGCCGCCCATAGTTCGCCGTCGAGCGCATGCAATACACCAAGGCGGCGCATGAAACGGTGCTGTCGCCACCAGAGCGCAACGGCCATCGCGACCCCACCGGTTAACCACACAGCGAGCAGTTGTCCCGCCCATGCATGTTCGCTGCTTTGCAGGTTGAGCGGCATCGCGACCATCGCCGGCATCTTCGACAACGCTGCCGCTATCGGCGGCCCCGGTATTGCAGCTGCCAATACGGCGAGTGGCACGGCGGCCCAGATCGCATACGCCGCCGTTGCGCCCAGCCAGGCACGCAGTACGCGCAACAGCAAAGGCAAGTCAAGGTGCATCGTCCAACTCCTTGAGCAGGCGCTTCAGTTCGGCTATGTCGGACGCGCTGAGTTTCCCGCGTTCACTGAAATGCGCCACCAGTGGTGCAACGCGCCCGCCGAATAGCCGCTGCAGCAAGCCTTCGCTCTGCTGCTGCACCCACTGTTCGCGCGCCAGCAGGGGCGCGTAGTGATATTTGCGGCCGTGTTTCTCTGCCGCGACCGCGCCCTTGGTGAGCAGCCGATTCAGCAAGGTCTTGATGGTGGGTTCGGCCCAGCCGGTATGCGCCAACGCGGCGATCACCTCTTCTGCCGTGCGCGGCGCATCCTCCCAGAGCACGTGCATCACTACCGCTTCGGCATCACTGATCGGCATGCGATTACATCCGTAATTTTTATCGATTACGCGCGTAAACAGATTGATTGTCAAGCAGCGATCGAATTGGGCTCCCCACATCCGCCCGCATTGATGGCGGCCGAGCATTGCGCACGAGTATCGGGATGCAGGCAGCACGCGACCGGCTCGGCTACTCTGCGCCGATGACCGAGCATCTCACCGATCTGAGCGCCGCCGTGGAATGGATCCTGCAACGCATCGACGGCCCGCTGCGCGTGGGCGCGCCGCTGGGCATCGGCAAGCCGCACCGCCTGTTGAACGCGCTCTACGCACAGCTCAAGGATTCGCCGTCGCGGCCATTGGCGATTTACACGGCGCTCTCGCTCAATCCCCCCAGCCCGGGTGCCGGACTCCAGGCGCGCTTTGCCGCACCGTTCATCGCGCGTCATTTTGGCGAGGATTTCCCTCGCCTTGCCTATGTCGACGCCATGCTGCGCGATGCCTTGCCCGCGCATGTGCAGGTGGAAGAGTTCTACATGCAGTCCGGCGGGCTATTGCATTCCACCCAGGCCCAGGCCGACTACACGAGCCTCAACTACACGCATGCCGCCGCAGCGGTGGCGCAACGCGCGCCCAACCTGATCGTGCAAAAAGTGGCACGCGAACCGGGCAGCACGCGGCTGTCGTTGTCGTGCAACAACGACATCACCCAGGACACGCTGGATGCTGTGCAGGCACTCGGCTTGCCGCGCCCGATGCTGGTGGCGGAAGTCGATCCGCAGTTGCCATGGATGGGAGGCACCGCAGCGGTAGATGCCGCGTTCTTCGATCTGATCATCGATTTGCCAGGCCCGTTTCCACAGCTGTTCGGCTTGCCGCGGCAAGCGGTGACCAGCGTCGACTACGCCATCGGCTTGTATGCCAGTGCCCTGGTGCGCGATGGCGGCACCTTGCAGATTGGCATCGGCACGCTGGCCGATGCACTGAGCCATGCGCTGGTGCTGCGGCATACCGACAACGCGACCTATCGCCGCGTGCTGCACGCGCTGGATCCGGCACTGGAGCAGCACCCGGCCGTGCAGGCCAGCGGCGGCCTGGAGCCGTTCGCCATCGGCTTGTACGGCTGCAGCGAGATGCTCAATGAAGGCTTCAAGCAATTGGTGGACAGCGGCGTGATCCGTCGCAAGGTGCATGACGACCTGCCGCCGATGCAGCGCATTGCCGATGGCAGCGCCGACGCAGCCGACCACGCACGGCTTGTTGGCGAAGGCGAGTTCCTGCATGGCGTGTTCTACCTCGGCTCGCCCGCGTTCTATCAATGGTTGCGCGATCTGGATGCATCGACACGCGCGGCGATCGGCATGCGCCGTATCAGCGAGATCAATCAGCTCTACGGCGGCAACGAGACGTTAAACCGGTTGAAACGCAAGGATGCACGCTTCTTCAACTCCTGCATGATGGCGACCGCGCTGGGTGCGGCAGTCTCCGACGGGCTGGAAGATGGCCGCATCGTGTCCGGGGTTGGCGGGCAATACAACTTCGTGGCGATGGCGCATGCACTGCCGCAGGCACGTAGTGCCCTGATGCTGCGCGCCACGCGCGAGGCTGGCGCACACACCGCAAGCAACGTGCGCTGGAACTACGGCCACACCACCATTCCACGCCATCTGCGCGATCTCTACATCACCGAATACGGCATCGCCGACCTGCGCCACAAGACCGATCAGGACTGTGTATTGGAAATGGCCGCCATCTGCGATGCCCGCTTCCAGGGTGAACTGCTTGCCCAGGCGGAACGGTCGCGCAAGCTGCGTATCGCGCCGGAATTGACGCTACGCGCGCAGCGCAACACTCCACGGGCACTGGAACAGGCGCTGGCGCCATTTCGACGCGACGGCAGCTTGCCCGATTACCCGCTCGGCAGCGACTTCACCAAGATCGAACAGCGCCTGCTGCCCGCGTTGGGCTGGCTCAAAGGCGCAACCGCCAGCACTGGCGGAAAGATCGCCACGGTGGTCCGCGCACTGCTCACGCGCGACGCGTCGGATGCTAACGCTATCGCCTGCCTGCAACGCATGGCACTGGATGCGCCGAACAACCTTGGCGATCGCCTGCAGGCGCGGCTGCTGACCTATGCATTGCGGCAGACCGCCGCGTCATGAAGAAACAGTGTCGCGATCTGCCACCGGCACGAACACACCGCGGCACGCACTGACGCATCACGGACACACAGCGGAAAGATATGCGTCAAACTGGGCCGTGATGATGGCGACCTCGTCGCTTTCCGGCTGTGCTGCATGCATCTTTTTCACGCATTTACTGCTGTTACATCAGGCATCAATCGCAAAACGAAGTTGATGCCCGAACAGCGAAGAACAACTTCGCAAGCCGCCATTTTTACCGCCTTGTTGCTGAGCAGTCTCGTCGCGCAAGCCGCGCCGCGCCTGACCGACCTGCAGTACATCGGCAGCCACAACAGCTACCACGCCGGCTTTGCGCCCAGCGAAGCGGCGTTGTTGAAGCAACTGGACCCGGCCCTGTTTGCCGCACTGGATTACCGCCATCCCGCCTTGACGCAGCAACTTGACGATGGCGTGCGCCAACTCGAACTGGACGTCTTCGCCGATGCACAGGGTGGGCGCTACGCACACCCGGCCATCGTCGCGCAGATCGCCAAGGCCGGGCTGCCGACCGCACCGGCGAGCGCGCCCACTGGAGTGATGGACAGGCCCGGCTTCAAGGTCATGCATGTGCAGGATCTGGATCAGCGCAGCAATTGCCAACCCTTGATTGCATGCCTGCAGGAAATCCGCGCATGGTCGAAGCAGCATCCGGACCACGTCCCTATCTTCATCCTGCTCGAAACCAAGCAGGCGCCGATCCAGTTGGCGTTTCCCAGCGTGCAACCCGAACCCTTCGATGCAAAGGCGATGGATGCGCTGGATGCCGAAGTGCGTTCGGTCTTCCACGCCGGCGAATACATCAGTCCCGATCAGGTACGCGGCCGCGCGCCGACGCTCAATGCGGCGGTGCTCGCGCACGGCTGGCCATCGTTGGCCCAGGCGCGCGGCAAGGTGGTGTTTCTGCTCGACCAACGCGTTGCCGGCGCCAGCTACCTGCCCGGACACCCGTCGCTGCGCGGCCGGGTGTGTTTCACCAATGCGGTGCCGGGCGAAGACGATGCAGCCTTCGTCGAGCTCAACGACGGCCCTGCCGATGACATCACCAAGCTGGTCAGGGCCGGCTATCTGGTGCGTACGCGTGCCGATGCGGATTTGAAGGAAGCGCAGCACAACGACACCGCCCGGCGCGACGCCATGCTGGCCAGCGGCGCGCAATTGCTCAGTACCGACTTCCCGATCAATGAGCCGGCCGATAACGGCTACGTGGTTCGCTTCAACGGCGACGCGGTGGCGCGTTGCAATCCGCAGCGAACAAGCGCGCATTGCGACGGCACCGACCTGCATCACTGAGCGCACCACCGCGCGCAGGCGCAAGCCACCGACGCAGCAGACCGGTCGCAATGGAAGGCGTCGGCAATCTATCACCGCACCCGCTTATCGGGCGCGAGCTTCCCCTTCTAATCACGCGAGCCCCACCATGCAGTCTTTCCGCCCCTTCCATCGTTTGAGCTGCGCCATTGCCGCGGTGCTTTGCGCACCATCGCTTGCGTGTGCTGCAGAGATGACCACCACCACGTTGGACTCGGTCAACGTGCAAGCCACCCACGCTGCGGCGCCGGGCTCGCTCAACGAACAGCGCCTGTCCAATAGCGTCAACAGCGTGATGAGCAAGCAGCAGATCGATGCGATTCCCTCCGGCGGCATTGCCGATGTGATGGCGCACATGCCGGGGTTGTCGTCCTACAGCGACATGCATCTTGGCCAGGCCACCACCGGCGAGAACGCTTACGTCAGCATCCGCGGCATGGACGCCAGCTATAACGCA
Organism: Xanthomonas sp. D-36-1; assembly: GCF_017746155.1. NCBI lineage: Bacteria > Pseudomonadati > Pseudomonadota > Gammaproteobacteria > Lysobacterales > Lysobacteraceae > Xanthomonas > Xanthomonas sp. D-36-1. The sequence goes on along the minus strand of NZ_JAGHWR010000022.1, from coordinate 28,668 downwards.
TACACGCTCAACGGGTTCGGCATGCCGGAAACCGACTCCTCGACGCGCGCCATCTCCTTGAACATGCTGGCACCGTTCGGCATCCAGTCGGTGCAGGTCTCCAAATCGCCCACGCCCGACATGCCGGGCGATTCGATCGGCGGTGCGATCGACATGCGCACCCCCAATGCGTTTGATTTCGACCAGGACGTCTATGCCAAGAGCACCGCGCAAGGCCAGTTCAACGCATTGGCCAACCACCTGGGCGGCAAGGACAGCGGCGGCACCTTCCAGCAGGAGCTGGCCTGGAAGTTCGGGCAAGGCGATGCCTTCGGCATCTACGCATCAGCCTACTACGGCAAGAACAACAACATGGCGCAGGCCCCGGCGCCCAACAGCAAATACGTGCCCGCCGACCCCGCGCTCGCTGCGGCCACCGATTTGCGCGATGTTGGCCCGTTGATCAGCACCCGCTACAAATACAGCCTGTACACCAGCCAGATCGAACGCTATGGCGGCAACCTGTCGCTGGATTGGCAGGGCGACACCAGCGCGCTGTATGCACGTGCCATCTACGGCAGTTATGGCGTGACCGGCACGCAGGACCAGTCCAGTGCACGCCTGGAGACCTATCGCAACCAGCCCACGGCGGTGCGTGGTGGGTACTTCAATACGCACGATATCGACGAGACCCTGGCCACGTTGCAGCTGGGCGGGCAGACCACGCTCGATCGGTTGCACATCGACTACGGCACCTCGTTCGGACGCGGCACCCGCAGCCGGCCGGATTACGTGTCGGCCAGCCTGTACGGGTTTACCCCGGGCAGCTTCGCCTTTGACCTCAGCGACCCCACCTACCCGAGCATCGGTCCAAGCTCGCCGGCGCTGAAGGACTTCTTCTACAACCTGGATTCTTCGCTGTTGTGGAAGGTGCAGGGCCACGACGCCGGCAGCCACGATAACCGCTTCAACGCGCATACCGATATCGCGTACCAGGTCGATGGCGCTGTATTGGACAGCGTCAAACTTGGCCTGTCGGCCGATCACTCGGAGCGCGATGCCTATGACCACCCGTTCTTCCACAAGGATGGCAACTTCGTCACCAACGGCCCGTACTTTGGCGGCCCCAATTACACGTTTCCCACCGCCGGCGGCCCGCCGCTGAGCGCGATTCCCGGCCGCATCACTTACAACGCATTCGACGGTCATTACGCGGGGCCGTTCAAGCTGCTGGATCGCGGCTGGATGCGCGCGCAGGCGCTGCCTTACAAGTACGTCGACGACCCGAACGGCGCAGGCATCTATACCGCCAACGACTACAACGCCAACACCACCTCCAGCACCGAGGCGATCTATTCGGGCTATGCGATGGCAGCGCTGCATATCGGCAAGGTGAGCATCCTGCCCGGCGTGCGTTACGAACTGACCCAGTATTCGGCCGACTCCTGGCAATCCAGCGGCGATGGCAGCACCGGCCGTTTCGTCGGCAGCGGCAGTACCTACGGTAAAGTTCTGCCGGGCATCAGCGTCAACTATCGGCCGGACGATCTCACCGTCTATCGCGCGTCGTTGCGCCGCAGTTTCAGCCGCCCGGCGTTCGGGCTGATTTCCGGCGAGACGGTGTATTCGATCGACGACACCCAGAGGGTGGTCGGCATCTCCAAGCCCAACCCCAACCTGCAGGCGAGCACCGCCGACAACGCCGACCTGTCTGCCGAATTCTATGACCACCAGGGCGGTGTGCTCAGCGCCTCGACGTACTACAAGCGCATCAATGGCTTCATCTATACCTCGCAATCGGCCACCAGCAACGACAGCACCCTGGGCGGCCTGGTGCCAACCGGCACCACTTTCGAAAATGGCGTGCCGGTGACCATGCCGCAGAATGGCGGCACCGCAAAGCTCTATGGGCTGGAGTTGGCAGCGAGCAAGCGGCTGCAGCAGTTGCCCGGCCTCTGGAGCAATTTCGGCGTCACCGCCAACCTGACGCTGCAGCACAGCCAGGCAGATAGCAAACGCAGCGACCAGCCGGAAACGACCTGGCTGCCGCGCGCACCGGAGCGCATCTACAACCTGGATCTGTTCTATGACGACACGCACCTGCGCACGGACCTGAGCTACAACTACACCGGCCTGCAACTGCTGGGACTCACCACCGACCGTCTCAATTACTACCTGCAGCCGGTGAAGTCGCTGGATTTCAACGCGACCTATCACCTGCCGCACCATATCGATGTCGGTGTATCGGCAAAGAACCTGCTCAATGCCGCCACGTTCTACGAAACGCAGGGCAAGTCCAAGCGCTACATGGCCTACGATCCCGGCGCCGACGGTGCCTATGTGCAAACCGGGCGCACCTACATGCTGACCTTGGGCTACACGTACTGATCGACAACGCCGGGTACGCTGCAGCGGCGATCTTTCAACGGAACGTGCGCCGCTGCGGCGATTGCCTACGTACTACTTGGCGGTTGGCGCAGCGCGATCGCGCGATAGGCGAGTGCACGGCCGCATGATCGCGCCGCGGTACCGGTAACGGTATCGGCTCGTGGAGCTCCATCACGACGGTAGGCTGCGTCAGTCGATTGCGCGGCGGCAATGCCCTCAGCAATGCCGCATCGCCACGCTTGCCCAGTCAGTACCGGTGCAGCGATTTCACGCCGAAAACGCAGGCAGCTGCGGCAAGGTGCGCGCATGCCTCTTACGGACCTGCACATGCCACCACGCTCCTACGCTCGCGTCTGCCTGCTTGCCCTTGCATTGGGCGCTTCCTTGTCTGCGCTGGCGCAAGCGCAGCAGCCCGCGCCTGCCGCTGCGCCTGGATCGGCCGCCGCTCCTACGGCCAAGGTCGTCCCGACCGGCGCACGCTCGGATCTGCACGCGCAGGTGTTGCTGGATCGCGCGCATTTTTCGCCGGGCCAGATCGACGGCGAGCGCGGCTCCAATCAAAAGCGCGCAGTGTCCGGGTTCCAGGCCGCCCACAACATCAAGGTCACCGGCGAGCTGGATGACGCGACCTGGCAAGCCCTGCAGGCCGACACCACGCCGGCCCTGGTGCAGTACACGCTCACTGACGCCGATGTTGCCGGCCCCTTCCAACCCATTCCCAAGGGGCCTGCCGAACAGGCCAAGCTGACTGCGCTTGGCTACGCCTCCGTCGATGAAGCTCTGGGCGAACGTTTCCACGCAGACCCGGCGCTGCTGCGCCAACTCAATCCTGGCGTGGATCTGAGCAAGGCCGGCAGCGTCATTCAAGTACCCAACATCGACGGCGTGCCGCCGCTGGCCAAGCCAGCCAAGCTGGTGGTGGACAAGTCCGATTCGACCCTGCGGCTATTCGACGCCGACGGCAAGGTCTATGCGCAATTCCCGGTGTCTTCCGGCAGCAAGCATGATCCGCTGCCCATTGGCCGGTGGAAAATCCTCGGCATCTCGCGCGACCCGGTGTTCAAGTACAACCCCAAGCTGTTCTGGGACGCGAAAAAGGGCGAGCAGAAGGCTACCTTGCCCGCGGGTCCGAACAATCCGGTCGGCCGCGTCTGGATCGATCTGTCCAAACCGCATTACGGCTTGCATGGCACGCCGGAGCCCGGCCATGTCGGCAAGACCGAATCGCACGGCTGTGTGCGCCTGACCAATTGGGACGTGGTCAACCTCGCCAGCGTGGTGGGACCGTCGGTGCCGGTGGTGATGCAGGAATAAACATGAAACTGCTGATGACCTTGGTGGTGGGCGTTGTACTGGGTGCGGCCGGCTACTGGTGGCTGGAACGCACCGCGCCGGAAGCAAACGTAGAGCCGTCATCGGGCGCTGCACCCATCGCAGCAGACCGCAACGCAGCGAGTTCCGCGCCGGTGGCGGCCTCGACACCGGCGGCCGCGCCGGCACCGATGGTTGCCTCGGCGCCAGTCGCCGACGTCGCGCCTGCCAGCATGCCGGTCGCCACCACGCCGACGCAGTCGCCCGACGCCGCCCCACCGGGCAGCGGCTTGCTGATTCCGGTACAAGGCATCAGCCCCAACCAGCTGCAGGACACCTTCACCGATGCGCGCAGCGAAGGCCGCGTGCACGATGCCATCGACATCCTCGCTCCCACCCTGCACACCGGTTGTGGCAGTTGCTGACGGCACGGTGGAAAAACTGTTCACCAGCGACCGGGGCGGCCTGACCGTCTACCAGTTCGAGCCCGGCGGCAAATACTGCTATTACTACGCGCACCTGGAGCGCTATGCCGACGGCCTGGCGGAGAAGCAATCGATCAAGCGTGGCCAGGTCATCGGCTATGTCGGCAGCACCGGCAACGCCAATCCCGCCGCACCGCATCTGCACTTCGAGATCCATCGGCTGGGGCCGGAAAAACAGTGGTGGAAAGGCGAGGCGCTCAACCCCTATCCGGTATTGCATGGGGACCAACCCCTGCAATGAAGCAGTCGCACCAGTGGGTCTGGCTAGGGCCTGCGCCTGTGGCTCAGCGCCGCCATCGGCCGCAACGCGTGCGCGCCTGCGGGGCCTGGATGGCAGAAGTGATGGGACCGCATCTGCAACCGCTTTTGCGATAAGCAGCACGTACATCGGCGCAGCGTGCTGCGCCGATCCGCAGTCATGCACAGCGAGCCCTTTGCATTGTGTACTTCGCAGCACATGTGCGGCGCTGATGTTGAGTGCATCGCATGCCGGTCGACTCGATGACGCAGCAAGCTACCTCACGACAATTGATGTCTCCATGCATGACGTGCCGGTTTGCGCACTCAGCGCGGCTGACGAACGTCCCTGTTCGGCAGCGCGATTTCCTGCAGTCGGCTGAAAATCGGAATACGAAAAAGCACAGGCACCTTTCGCAAGATGCCTGTGCCCTAGCGCAATCGCAGCGAGCGTTGCAAACGCCCGATGTCGCTTCAGATCAGAACGTGTAGTTGAAGGTCAGCATGCCGTTGCGCGATGCGCCCCACGCGCCATAGCCATTGTTGAACTGCGCGTAGTAACGCTTGTCGAGCAAGTTATCGATGTTGAGCTGCACCGAGAACTGCGGCGACAGGCGATAGCGCGCAAATGCGCTGACCAGTGCATACGCGCTCTGCTGGAAAGTGCCATACACAGGGTCCACATAGTACGAACGGTTCTGCCAGTTGACCCCACCACCGACGGTCAGATCGCTCCACGCGCCCTGCGGGGTGTAGCTACTGAACAGCTTGATGGTGGTGCGCGGCAGTTGCGTGTTGATCGAGGCACCGCTGTCGTCGCGTGCGGTGTAGTGCGAGGCGCCCAAGGTCGCGTTCCAGCCCTGGGCCAGGCGGCCGGAGAGTTCGAAATCGAAGCCTTCGCTGACCACACCGTTGGCAGCGACGTAGGCAAAATCGCTGCTGCCCGGCACCAGGGTGCTCGTCGCCACACCCAGGTTGTCCTGCTCGATGCGGAACAGGGCCAGCGAGGCATTGAGCTGATCATCGAACCAGGCCGCCTTGACGCCAGCTTCGTAGCCCTTGCCACTCAACGGATCCAGGTAGCCGCCAGTGGCATCGCGCAAGGTCTGCGGATTGAAGATCTCGGTGTAGCTGACGTAGGTCGACCAGACATCGTCGATGTCGTAGACCAGTCCGGCGTATGGAGTGACTTCGGTCTGGGAGTCGGAGAACGGCACAAGCCCCTGGGTCCCGGCGTTACGGCCATCAATCTGCCAATCGGTATAGCGCGCGCCCACCAGCAAGGTCAGCGGATCGGCCAGCGAGAACCGTGCAGCCACGTAGGCGGCTTTCTGCGTGACGGTGCCTTCGCTCTGTACCGTGCGCGGGCTCCAATTGGGCTCCGGGTACGCGCCGTTCCAGCCCAGGTAGCTGTCCAGCGGTGCTGGGAAGTCGAAGGTACCGTTATTGACGTACTCGCGGCGGTTGTAGCTGGCGCCGGCCACCAGCTGATGCTCGCGGCCGAACAGCTGAAACGGACCTTCCGCATAGACATCGGCACCATCGGCCTTGCGCTCGGTCTGGTAGTTGCCCGAATACGGCACCACGCCACCGCCGGTGGTGCGGTCGAAACCAAAGATCGTGTAGTACGGATAGAACAGGTGGTTCGTCGCTTCGGTCTTTTCGTGGCTCACATTGGCCTTGAGGGTCCAGCCGCTGTCGAAGCTCTGCTGCAGGCTGGCGAAGGTGCGCTGCAGACGCGTGTCCCAGAACGTCCAGTCGGCCGCCTGATTGAACGAGCGCTTGTAGTCGGTACGCGTGCCATCGCTGTAGAACAGCGGGAAGCCGCCCCAGGTGACATCGTCCGATTCCTTCTTCTGGTACTCGTAGCCCACGCTCAACAGCGTGCTCTCGGTGAGGTCGGCATCGATGATCGCCGAGCCGATCTTCTTGCGCAGATTGTAGCGATCCATGTCCGATTCGCCGTCCTGATACACGCCTACCACGCGTGCGCGCACGGTACCTTCAGGGCTCAGCGGCACGGTGACATCGGCCACGCTGCGGGTCTTGTTGAAGTCGCCGCCGCCCACCGACACGGCGCCGGTGAAGTTGCGGCTCACTGCATGCTTGCGCACCAGATTGATCGAGGCCGACGGGTTGCCCGAGCCGGTCAGCAGACCGGTCGCACCGCGCACCACTTCCACGCGGTCGTACAACGCCAGGTCCAGCGCCGAATCGCCGTAGCTCCACGCCTGCTCCATGTAGGCCGGGATGCCATCGAATTGGTAGTTGTCGATGTAGAAACCACGCGCATAGAAGTCCAACCGTTCGCTGTCATTCTGCGAAGCGGAGATGCCCGTGACGTTATTGAGCACGTCGGTGATGCTCTGCAGGTTCTGGTCGTCCATGCGCTCGCGGGTGATCACGGTGACCGATTGCGGAATCTCGCGCAGCGCCAGGTTAATGCGCGTCCCGGCGGAGGTTTTTTCCACCGTGTAGCCCTTGACCTGCTCGCCCTGCACATTGAGCCGATCCAGGGTGGTGACCTCCGCGTCGCCGGCCGGCGTCTCGGCCAACGCCTGCCCTGCCGACAAGGTGCACAGCGCGGCAAACACCGCATGCGACAACGCGCGCGGGCGCAGCGCAATGGGAAGGAGACGCATTACGGTAGGACGATTCATCACAGCTCCGGCACAGACAGTCGAGGGCATCCATCACGGCAGCGCCGGACGGCGAACAAAGGGGAGGACGCGCCACGCAACCGCGGCAGCGCACCATTTTAATGGGAATGATTCACATTTTAAATAGCCGGATTGGCATTTATTTGGCACCGCTTGCCACAAGCGAGCGCTACCTCAGATGGAAGCGTGTTTTGCAACTCCCGGTCCAACCGCAGCCATTTCAGCCTAACTCGCATGGGCGCGACACTCGGAGCGGGAGCTGCTGCTGAACAGGTGGCTGATGCAATGACGGAACGCGCTACGACGGGAATCACATGACAAAATGCTGGGTAGCTATCGCACTACTGCTGGTGTGCGCGCCGGCAGTGCGTGCTGCGGAGCCTGGAAAAACGCCGTTGAATGACGCTTGCCGGGTCCCCGGCAATGCCGTACACGAGGCGGGTCTTGTGCAGATCGGAGGCATCCAGCAATGGGTCACGATCGAGGGCCAGGACTGCCGCAATCCCGTGGTGCTGATCGTCCATGGCGGGCCGGGCAACCCCAACACGCCGTTCGCGCATCGCCTGTTCGGCAGCTGGACGCGCGATTTCACCATCGTGCAGTGGGACCAACGCGGCTCCGGCAAGACCTACGCGGCAAGCAAGCCTGCCGACGGCGAGCCGCTGACCATGCAGCGGCTGACCCTGGACGGCAGCGAGGTCGCACGCTATGCCTCGCAACGGCTGGGCAAACCCAAGCTCATCCTGATGGGCGGGTCGTGGGGCTCGGCACTGTCCGTCACTATCGCCAAGGCAAATCCGAACCTGTTCCACGCTTATGTCGGCACGGCGCAACTGGTCAATTATCAGGACGACATGGCGTCGAGCTACGCCAAGACGCTGAGCCTGGCCCGCGCAGCCAGCGATGCGGATGCGATCGGCAAGCTGGAGAAGATCGGCCCGCCGCCATGGACAAACCCACGCAACTTCGGAGTCCTGAGACGCCTGACGCGCAGATACGAAGCCTTGAGTACCGACCCGGCGCCGGAAGACTGGTTTACCTTCGCGGCGGAGTACGACACGCCCGACTACCGCGCAGCCTATGAGGCCGGGGAAGACTATTCCTTCCTGCAGTTCGTCGGGCTGGCAGGCGACGGCATGGGCCCGCAGATCGATCTGCGCACACTCGGGCCGCAGTTCGCCATGCCGGTCTATCTGATTCAGGGCGAACAGGATCTGGTCACTCCGGCGCAAATCAGCAACGCCTATTTCGATGGTCTTTCTGCACCGAGCAAGGAATTTCTCCTGCTGCCACGCACAGGACACGATCCCAATCCGCCGATGATGGACGCACAGCTGAAGGTGCTGACCAGGATCCGCGCAGCGGCGCTGGCCAACGACGCGCACTGAAACACGCAAGGCGTCCGTTGAACGATGACCGACCGCGCATCGCTCACGGGATCCAACAAAAAGCCGGCTTTCGCCGGCTTTTTCTTTCAAGCACCACGCAAGGCGTTACAGCGCCTTCGCTGCGGCCACCACGTGCTCTGCGGTGATCTTGAAGTACGCATACAACTGGTCGGCCGGCGCCGAGGCACCGAAGGTGTCGATGCCGACGACATCGCCATCCAGGCCCACGTACTTGCGCCAGAAGCCGGTCACGCCCGCTTCCACCGCCACGCGCTTGCGCACGGCGTTCGGCAGCACCGACTCACGGTACGCAGCGTCCTGGCGATCGAACACATCGGTCGACGGCATCGACACCACGCGCGTCTTGAGGCCGGCCGCATCCAGCGTCTTCTTGGCTTCCACTGCCAGACCGACTTCCGAACCGGTGGCGATCAGGATCACGTCCGGCGTACCGCCTTCGGCATCGGCCAGTACGTAGCCACCGCGTTCGATCAACTTGATCTGCTCGGCGCTGCGCGGCTGATGCTGCAGGTTCTGGCGGCTGAAGATCAGGCAGCTCGGGCCGTCCTTGCGGGTGATGGCCGCCTTCCAGCTCACTGCCGATTCCACCGCATCGCCCGGGCGCCACACATCGTTGTTGGGGATGTAGCGCAGCGAGGCCAGGTGCTCCACCGGCTGATGGGTCGGGCCGTCTTCGCCCAGGCCGATCGAGTCATGCGTGTACACATGAATCGCATGCGCCGGGTTCAGCGCGCTCATGCGCACGCCATTGCGGGCGTAATCGCTGAACACCAGGAAGGTGGCGTCGAACGGAATGAATCCGCCGTGCAGCGCCAGACCGTTGGCAATGGCGGTCATGCCGAACTCGCGCACGCCGTAATACACGTAGTTGGCGTCCGGGTCGTCGGTGGCGACCGACTTGCTGGCCTTCCACAAGGTCAGGTTGGAATGCGCCAGATCGGCCGAGCCACCGATCAATTCCGGCAATAGGGGCGCGAACGCTTCGATCGCCAGCTGCGAGGCCTTGCGCGAGGCGATGGTCTGGCCCTCTTCCTGCGCCTTGGCGATGTAGGCATCGGCCTTGGCGATGAAGTCGGCCGGCAACTCACCGTGCGAGCGACGGGTCAGCTCGTCGGCTTCGCTGGCGTACTGTTTGGCGTACTTGTCGAACAGCTGTTCCCATTCGGCCTGACGCAAGGTACCGGTGCCGCCGGCACGCCAGCCGGCGTAGATCTCTTCGGGAATTTCGAACGGGCCGTACGGCCATTCCAACGCCTTGCGCGCGCCTTCCAGTTCGTCCTTGCCCAGCGGAGCGCCATGCGAGGACTCCTTGCCGGCCTTGGTCGGCGCACCGAAGCCGATCTTGGTGCGGCAGCAGATCAGCGTGGGCTTGTCGGTATTTTCAAGCGCCGTCTCGATGGCGGCCTTGATCTTGTCGGCGTCATGCCCGTCCACATCGCGGATCACGTGCCAGCCATAGGCCTCGAAACGCGCCGGGGTGTCGTCGCTGAACCAGCCGGCCGTATTGCCGTCGATGGAAATCTGGTTGTTGTCCCAGAACGCCACCAGCTTGCCCAGGCCCCAGGTACCGGCCAGCGACGCCGCTTCGTGCGAAATGCCTTCCATCAGGCAGCCGTCGCCCATGAACACCCAGGTGCGGTGATCGACGATTTCCAGCTCCGGGCGGTTGTAGCGCTGCGCCAGCAACTTCTCGGCCAGTGCAAAGCCCACCGCATTGGCAAAGCCCTGCCCGAGCGGGCCGGTGGTGGTCTCAACGCCGGGAGTTTCGCTGCGCTCGGGGTGACCGGCGGTCTTGCTGTGCAGCTGGCGGAACTGCTTGAGCTGTTCGATCGGCAGGTCGTAGCCGGACAGGTGCAGTAGCGCGTACTGCAGCATCGACCCATGCCCGTTGGACAGCACGAAACGGTCGCGGTTGAACCACTGCGGATTGTTCGGGTTATGCCGGTAGAAGTCGTTCCACAGCACTTCGGCGATATCGGCCATGCCCATCGGCATGCCGGGATGACCGGACTTGGCGGCTTCGACCGCGTCTGCGGCAAGAAAACGGATGGCGTTGGCCAGCTGGCGGCGGGTGGGCTGGGTCATGGGCGTCTATGGAAGCGGAGGGAACACCGCTGGAAGCGGAGGCGCCTATTCTCCCATACACAGCGTTACGGGAATCGGGAGTCGGGAATGGGGAATCGGATGCAGCGTTGCGAGTTGGTCGATGGACTCAGCTTCGCGCCACCCTGCCTCGCGCCTCACCCTCGCACCAGCCCGCTTTACCCATTCCCGACTCCCGATTCCCTATTCCTCGCCCTTGGCCACCAAGGTCGTCAGCGCCAGATCGCCGGTCACGTTCAGCGCCGTGCGGCACATGTCCAGAAAGTGGTTGACGCCCAGGATCATGCCGATACCCACCGGGTTGACCCCGACCATCGCGCAGATCAGCGCCACCACCGGCAGCGAGCCGGACGGCACGCCAGCCGTGCCGATCCCGCCCAGGATGCAGACCAGCATCACCATGAATTGCTGGCCCAGGCTCAGGTCCACGTTGAAGAACTGCGCCAGGAAGATCACCGTGACGCCTTCGAAGAGTGCGGTGCCGTTCTGGTTGGCGGTGGCGCCTACAGTCAGCACGAAACGCGACACGCGCGGCGGCAGGCCCATCTCGTCGGCCACACGTAGCGCCGTTGGCAGGGTCGCGTTGCTGGAGGCGGTCGAGAACGCCATCACCGTCGCTTCCTGGGTCTGGCGGAAAAAGCCCAGCGGTGAGCGTCCGGCGAATTTCACCGCAATGCCGTAACTGACCACCATGTGCAGGCCCAGCGCCAGCACCACCACGCCCACATAGGCGCCCAGACGAATCAGCAGATCGAAGCCGAACAGCGCGGCCAGGTTGAACATGAAGCACGCCACCGCGTACGGCGCCAGACGGATCACCAGCCCGATCAAGGTCATCGAGATCTCGAAGACCCCCTCGATGCCGCGCCGCAACGTGGCGACCTTTTCGTCTTCGGTCAGCACCATGCCCACGCCGAACATCACCGCAAAGAACATCAGCGACAGAATCGCGCCATTGCTCGATGCCGCGGCAATCACGTTGCTGGGGACGATCGACAGCAGCATGTCCATGCCCTGCGGCTGCGTGTCGGAGCTGGAAATGATCTCGCGGGTGCGCTCGGCGTTTTCCTGGATCAGCTGGTTGGCCAGTTGCGGGTCCACCCCCGCGCCGGGCTTGAGCACGTTGACCAGCACCAACCCCAGCAACACCGCCACACCGGACAACACCACGGTATAGCCCAGGGTGCGCCACCCCACCCGCCCGAGCGCGCGGATGTCGCCCATTTCGGAAATACCCATGACCAGCGCCGAGAACAGCAGCGGCACGATCAGCATGAAGATCAGATTGAGGAAGACCTGCGAAAACGGCGTGGTGACGTACTTGGTCGCCAGACGCACCCACTCGGCGTCGCTGCCGGCCAGGTAGTAGACAGCCAGACCCAGCAACAGGCCAACGGCAAAGCCAATGCCCATCTTCCAATGCAGGGGCAGGCCCGGGCGGCGCGCGGCTGGGGATGCTGTCATCTGGTCAGGCCTTGGTGGACACAAAGACCGGAGCTTAACAAACGCCATGGATGCGGCCACCTACCCGGGAGTCGCCCAGGCATCTGCCTGCGCGTAGGGGTCCTCTCGATGTTGGGTCATGCAGGCGTTGGAACTGGCAATCCGCCAGACTGTTCGGCACCTGTGTGCGGCACGGAAATCTCGTAGCGGCGCTCATATGTCGTCAGATGCCTCAGGTCGAAAGCCTGGCGCGGCGGGTGCGCGGTGCCTCGCCGTCGCCGGACACGCCGTGAAACCGTCCCTAGGGGCTCGTTGGCGGCATCCATATCGCCAACGAGCCCGCACGCGGCGAGGACACCGCACCAGCACGCTGTTCGCCAACTCAGTAAAAGGCCTAGCGTCGGAGCTTACAAGGACGTACTTGCAGCGTGTCCTGCGAGGGTGGGCGGGCAAGGGCCCTGCAGCAACGCCGCAGCGCCAACGCTCTTCGCTCTCTTCCGCACCGTTGGCAGATCACACGCATCCAACATCAATGCGTTATCAGCGCTGCAAGGCAGCGTCGCCGCTCAAAGCGAGTGATAGCGGCCAACGAAATCTAACGAGCCACTGTTACGTGAGCGCAGATTCCCCCCCAGGAATCGAAGTACCGTTGTTGCAGACCATTCGTTACACCAACTGCACCGCGCGGAAACTGCGCAGCCGGTATCTCAGTGGTTCAAGCCGCCCCCGATGCAACGCCGTCGATCAAGGCGCAGGCGGATACAACGGCGCCAGCACCTCCGGTTCGGCTGCGCTTGCCTGGTGCCACCGCGGACCCTTGGCGAACGCCTCGCGCAAGGCGGCGCGCGCGCCGGTCACATCGCCATCGCCGCCCCAGCGCGCGCGCTGCATGCGCGCCACGGCTGCCTGCTGCGCCGGGTCTGCCAACGCCGCCACCACTGCGTCGATATCGGCCACGCCGGCCATGCCGCAGAGCACCGCCGCCACATCGTCCATGCCGCCGGTGTCGAGCGCGCGGCGCAACTCGGCCACGCCGTGAGTGGCGCGCCTAGCCTCAGCTGTTCCATTGTTGCCGTCACCACCAGTGCCGCCTGGCGCACCGCGCGGAGCACCGCGCCGACGCACCAACGCCCACACCAGCGTGGCGATCCACAAAAACGCAAACCCGATCGCCGCCGCGATCCACCCCCACGGCGGTTGCGCGGGCGATGGTGCTTGCAGGGTGAGAGTGCGATCCGGTGTCGGCGCCGATTGATCGGGTGTCGGATTCGGCGTGGGCGCTGGCGCAGGCGTCGCAAACGCGCCGCTACCTGCCGCGACATCGAGCGTCAGATCGGGCAGTGACGCCGTCTTGGCTGCCCCTGCCCCCACATCCCACCACGCCATCTGCAGCCCGGGCACCACCAACGGACCGGCGCGGTTGGGCACGATCGAATAGCGCCGGGTCAGTCGCAGTTGCGGCGAGCCGTCCACGAAGCGCTCCTCGAATTGCGGTGGCTCGGCAAACACCTGCGCGTCGGGCACGCTGGGCGTCGGTAATTCGGGGAACTGCGCCTGGGTCGCGCCGCGCGCACTGGCTTCCACCACGAATTGGGCCGCCTCACCGGCTCTCGCCCGCTGTGGCGTGGTCGTGTAGCGCAACTGCAGGCTGCGCAACGGCAACCACGGCTGCGGCGCATTGGCCGGTTGCGCGCGCACCTGCAACGGAATGCTCGCACTGCGCGCACTCAGCTCACCGTTGCCGCGCCCGAAGTAGTCGTCGAAAAACCCACCTACCGAACGCCCGTTGAAACGTGCCGGCGGCAGCAGCAGGCGACCGCTGCGCTCGGGCACCAGCAGGTAGCGCCGCTCCACCACGTTGTAGTGGCGTCCGTTGACGACCTTGACCGAGCTGACGTCGTCGCCGACGCGCTGCATCGATGCCCCATCGGGGGCCTCAAGATCCAACTCGCCCGATGCCAACTGGGTGGCGAAGTACAACCGCACCACCACGCCCACGCTTTGCTGCACGTAGGGTTGCGGGTCGTCCACCTGGGTTTGGACGAAGGCTTCTTCATTGCCCTGCGCTGCACTCGGCGCGCCGGCAGCGTTGCCGGAGCTACTTGCGGGATCGTTCGCCGCCCCAACCACCTGCAGGCGCAGCGGTTCGGTGCGTTCATTGCCCACGCGTATCGCCGGCACGATCAGTTCGCCACTCTTGCGCGGCGTCAGCACCACACCGAACAAGGCACGCACCGTCACCGAACCATTGGCCACCTGCATCTGCTGATTGGCGCTCTTGGCGCCCAGCAAGAAGTCGGTGCGCAGTGGCGTGTAATCAGGGTCGACGCCGCGTTGGTCGGTTTCGATATTCAACATCGCCACATCGCCGGCATTGACGCTGTCGCGATCCAGCCACGCGCGCGTGACCGCACCCACCGGCGCGCACGCCAACAGTGCCACGCTGGCCAGCATGCCGATTGCCGCGCGACGCAAGTGCTGTCTGCCGATCATCGTCCGTCCCGTTGCCTGCGTTCGTATTCCAGCCTGAATTTGGTACGCAGCAGGCTGCCCGGATCGTCCGGAACCCGCCGCAGCCATGCGTCCACCGCCTGACGTTGCTCGCGCTGTTCCGGCGTCTCGCCGGCGACGGTGGCCTCCTTGCCGCTGGCATCCGCCTGCTTGTCACCCGCCTGCGCCATGGCCTGCTGCATCTTGCGACGCTGTGCCTCATCGGCCTGCTGCTGCGCCTTAGCATCTGCAGATTGGGGCGGGGTGTCCTGCTTGCGTTGCTCGCCCTGCCCGTTCTTGGACTGCGCATCTTGCGACTTGCCGTCCTGTGGCGGCTGCGCATCAGAGGGCTGGTTGTCGCTGCCCTGCTGGTTCTGCCCATCCTGGCCGGATGGCTTGGCCTGCTGATTCTGGCCGGCCTGCTGTTGCCCCTTGCCATCCTGACCGGATGGCTTCTGGTCCTTGGACTGGCCTTTGCCGTCCTGGCCCTTGCCATCCTTGTTGTTCTGCTGCTGACGCTTGCGCGCCGCATCGACCGCGGCGCGATTGGCGATGGCATCCTGCTGATTCGGGTGTTGCTTGAGCGCACGGTCGTAGGCCGCGATCGCGGCGTCGTACTGGCCTTGTCGCGCCAGCGCATTGCCGAGGTTGTACAGCCCCTCATCGGTTGGCACCGCTTCGAACGCCTTCTGTGCCGCCGCGAAATCGCCCTTGCGATATGCCTGCACGCCGGCGTCCAGGCGCTGTTGTTGCACCTGATCGGCACGCTGCCACAAGGTGCCATCGGCCGCGTTCGCGGGCTGCGCCAGCGGTAGCACGCATGCCGTCGCCAGCACCGCCACCACCGCGCGGCGGCGAAACGCCAGCAGGGACAGCAGCATCACCGGCAGCACCAGCCAATAGCCTTCGTCGAGCCAGCTCTTGCCGCCATCGGACTCGGCGGTTTCATCGGCCAACGGCTGTTGCGATGGATCGAGCACGCCCAACGCCCGCAGATCCGCATCGTCCGGCGCAATGCGCGCATACCGCCCGCCGCCCTGCGCGGCCAGGGTGCGCAGACTGCCTTCGTCGAGCCTGGCCTGCGCAATTTCACCGCTGGCCATGCGATACGCCGCACCGCGCTCGCCGCCCACGCCAAGCGCGAAGACACTGAAACCGCGCGAACGTGCCACCCGTGCCGAACTTTCGGCGGAGCGATCTGCGCCATCGCTGACAAGCAGGATCTCGCCTTGCTTGAAGCCGGCCTGCTGCAACAGCTGCACGGCCGCATCGATCGCCCGGTCTGCACGCTTGCCATCGACCGGCATGACCGACGGCGACAGCGCATCCAGAAACAAGGCCACGTTGGCGCTGTCCTCGGTCAATGGCGCAACCGTGAAACTCTCGCCTGCATAGACCAGCAATGCCACCTCACCACCGGCACGTTTGCGCAGCAGCGTCGCCAGCTTGGCGCGCGCCTGCAGCAGGCGCGAAGGCGGCAGGTCGGTTGCGTTGGCGCTGGACGACAGATCCAGCACCACCACCAGCGGCATGCTCGATTGAAACACCGGACGCTCGGTCTGCCGCCAACTCGGCCCGCTCACCGCAATCACCGCCAACGCATAGGTCAGCGCAGCCAGCACGAATCCCAGCCATCCGCGCCGACCGCCGGCGGCCAACAGCTCCGGCAACAGATGCGCATCCACACTCTGCCGCCAGACGTCGGCATCGCGGCGACGCCAGTGCCACAGCGCCGCCGCCGGCACGATCGCCAGCAGCGCCCACAACACCATCGGGCGCAACAGATGTAGCGACTGCAGCCACCCCGCCAGCTCGGTCAGCGCGTCCATTGCCACCTCCGCGGCAGTACATAGGCCAACAGGGCAACGACGATTGCCGCGCCCAATGGCCAGTAGTAACGCTCCACGCGCGGCTGCACCGAGGGGCCCAGTCCCTTGACCGGCTCCAGCCGATCCAGCTCGGCATAGATGCCGGCGAGCTCCTCGGTATCGCGGGCGCGGAAGAAGCGTCCGCCGGTCTGCTGGGCAATCTTGCGCAGCCCGTCCTCGTCGATGTCGTCGTCGCCGCCGGCCGGAATCGGCACCCCGAACAAGGAATAGCCGCCACTGCCGCCGAACGCAATGGTGTGCACGCGCACGCCTTCGGCCTTGGCCAGTTCCGCAGCCTTCAACGGATTGAGCACGCCAGCGGTGTTGACGCCATCGGTGAGCAACACCACCACGCGCTGGCCCTGCTTCTGTTCGCGCAGGCGTTTGACCGACAAGGCGATCGCATCGCCAATCGCGGTTTCGCGCCCGGCCAAGCCCACCACGCTGTCGCGCAACTGATCGCGCACGGAGGTGAGGTCGGCCGTCAGTGGTGTCAGCGCATACGCGCGTTGGCCAAAAACCAGCAGACCGACGCGGTCGCCGTCGCGCCGATCCAGGAATTCCGACAGCACGGCCTTGGCGGCGGTGAGCCGGTCCACCACCTTGCCACCAAGCACCATGTCGGGCTCGCTCATGCTGCCCGAAAGATCCACCGCCAACATCATCTGGCGCGCCTCGCGCGGCGGTTGAATCACCTCGCCCAATTGCTGCGGACGTGCCAGCGCGGCGCACAACAAAAACCAAGCCAGCCACGCCAGCCAACGCGGCATCCGCAGCACCGGCGCGCTCGTCGCCTGCGCCACTGCCTGCAACTGCTCCGCGTAAGGCACACGGAGTGCGGCCGCATCGGCGCGGCGTTGCGGCCAGAACAACATCAGCAACGGCAAGGGCATCAACCACCACGCCCATGGCCAGGCGCAATGCGCCAACGCATCCTGCCATTGCGACCACTGCAACCAGTTCATCGCCGGCCCCGCATCAGCCCCACAAAGCGCTGCCGCGCCAACGCTTCTAACGCCGGCAGATCGCTGACTGTGGGTGCGCGCTGGAAGCCGCCTTCCAGCACAGCCCGCGCGGGCCCCTGTGAAAACACGGGGTCCTTGCGCTTGCGCCCGTCCAGGAACTGCAACCACGCCTCGCCCTGCAAGCGGTCGGCCTGCGGATCGACGCGCCGCGCCGCACGTCGCAGCAGCACCGACACGGCCGCCAAGCGCTGCGCAGGCGTCGTGGCGCGCGCTAGTTCTGCATCGAAAGCAGCCAGCCAGCGACGCTGGCGCTGACGCCGGCGCCACCACCAGACCCATGCGCTCCCCACCACCAGCACGACAACCGCGATCACCAGCCACCAGCCCGGTGCCAGCGGCCACCACGACGGCGAAGGTGGCAGATGCACATCACGCAGCGGCAGCGACTGCGGGGACATCGTCAGCGACCCCGCGCGGCGGAGCTGCCGCCCAACCAGGCATCGCTGGCATCGTCGGTGCACAGGCGATGCAAGCGCACGCCGCGTGCCTGCAGGAGCGAACCCAAATGCTCCAGCGGCGCAACGAATTCGGTCTGCCAGCGCGCACGCCCGGCCTGGGTCGACAGATCGATCGCGATGCGCTCGCCACGCACGTCGAAGGTGACTGCACGTGCCGGCGGCGCCAATTCCAGCGGATCGACCAGCACGATCACCACCACCTCGTGATGCAAGGCCAAGCCCGACCAGCGCGTGGCAGAAATCCGGCCGGCGCTGCGCGCATCGGCCAGCACGGTCAGGCGCGCGCCCGGGCGTAACAGGCGCGCCGCATGATCCAGCGCCACCTCCAGCCCCGCATCGCCGGACGGCGGCTGGGCATACCAACGCGCCAAGGCATCCAGCACCGGCAGCACACCACGCTGACCGGACCGCGGCGCAATCGGCGCCTCGCTCGCGGTGCCGCGCAATGCTGCAATGCGATCGCCCTGGCGCTGCGCCAGCCATGCGGCAACGGCGCCGGCGCGTGCGGCCTGCACCGATTTGTAGCGCACGCGCGTACCGAAGAAGAGCGCAGGCGAGGTATCGGCCACGATCAGACTCAAACGCTCGCGCTCAGCCTGAAATAACTTGGTGTGCACCCGTCCGGTTCGCGCGGTGACGCGCCAGTCGATATGCCGCGCATCGTCGCCAGCCACGTACTCACGCGACTCGGCATATTCCATGCCGCGCCCGCGCGTGGCGGCCGGTACCGGCCCCACCACCCCATACCGGCCACGTCCCGCTTGACCGCGATGGATTGCGGTACCGCGCAGCGCAATCAGTTCTGCAAGCGTTGGGCGCACCCCATCGCCAGCGACTGGCGAGGGGGCGGTTACAGGGGACGAGAACGGCATCGAAGACATCGGTGTCTGGCGAGAGTGCGGCATACCTCAGCGACGCTGCCCGATCAGGGCAGCGGAATCTTTTCGAGCAATGCAGCGATCAGGCGTTCGCCGTCCCAACCCTCGGCGGTGGCCTCGTAGCTGGGCAGCACGCGATGCCGCAGTACGTCCGGGGCAATGGCGCGGATATCGTCCGGCGTCACGTAGTCGCGCCCGGCCAGCCAAGCCCGTGCGCGCGCGCACCGTTCCAGTGCGATCGAGCCACGCGGGCTGGCGCCCCAGGCGATCCGCCGCGCCAATGCCGGGTCGTAACGCTTGGCATCGCGCGAGGCCAGCACGATTTCGATCAGATAGCGTTCCAGCTGCGGTGCCAGATGCACGTCAAGCACCACACGGCGCGCGGCCAAGACATCTTCCAATGGAATCTTGTCGGGTACGGTCTCGTGCTTTTCCAGCGTGTCGCGGGCGGCCTCGCGTGCCAGGCGCAGGATTTCCGCCTCGGCGTCGGCCTGGGGATAGCCGATGCGCACATGCATCAGGAAGCGATCCAACTGCGCTTCGGGCAGCGGGAACGTGCCCTCCTGCTCGATCGGATTCTGCGTCGCCATCACCAGGAACAACTGCGGCAGCGCATAGGTATGCCGGCCGACCGTCACCTGCCGCTCGCCCATCGCTTCCAGCAGCGCGGATTGCACCTTGGCTGGTGCGCGGTTGATTTCGTCGGCCAGCAGGATCGGGTGGAAGATCGGCCCGGGCATGAACTCGAACCGGCTGTCCTGCGGCCGCCAGATTTCGGTACCGGTCAGGTCGGCAGGCAGCAGGTCCGGGGTGAACTGCACCCGTGCAAAATCCGCTTCCAGCCGCGAAGCCAGCGCACGGATGGCAGTGGTCTTGGCCAACCCGGGCGCGCCCTCGACCAGCAGATGGCCATCGGCCAGCAAGGCAATCAACAGCCGCTCCACGAGCGCTGCCTGGCCAACGATGCGCTGCGCAAGCGATTCGCGCAGCGAGGTGAATTGACGGTGCAGCCGGTCCTCGGCGGGCGCGGCAACGGCTTCGGGGGGGAGCAGTGGCGGTGCATTCATAGGTCCAGTGTGACCGATTCGAACGCGATTGGTTCACTTGGCGGCGTTGGGATGTTCAGTGAACGATACAGAACTTGACGCTTGTCAGCGGGCCAACGCCAGACCTTTCGGACTCTACAAGATCATAGATCCCGAATTGGCACTGCGGTCGGGCTTCGTCAGCACTAGCGCAGAAATGATGTGGGAAGTGATTGATTACTCAATCTGGATCTAACAAAAGGAAAGGGCCGCTTTCGCGGCCCTTCCGATCCGATCATTGCTCAAGGAGTCGCGCTTGCGACACGCAGCACCTTCGGTGTTACAAAGACCAGCAGCTCCGCCTTTTCCTTACTGCGACCGCGTTTCTTAAACAAATTCCCCAAAAACGGTATGTCGCCCAGGAAGGGGACCTTGGCAATACTCTCGCGGTCATTGAATTCGTATACACCACCGATCACCACCGTTTCACCATCCCCAACAAGCACTGCAGTGTTGACCTCGCGCCGATTGATTTCCGGAACGGTCCCATAGCCATCGAGAACAATGAACCGCGCAACTTCGTCCTTCTTGACATTCATGTTCAAGAAAACGCGGTTGTCATTGGTGATTGTCGGGGTCACTTTCAACTCAAGCAAAACTTCTTTGAACTGCACATTGGCCTGTGCCTGACCACCAGAGCCTGCACCGCTGATCGTAACATAGCCAATTTCACGGCCTTGCTTGATAACGCCCTCGCGCTGATTTGCGGTCACTATTCTCGGGTTAGAAACTACCTCTCCTCGCCCCTCCTCCTGCATTGCTGACAATTCCATGTCAAGAGAAAAGTTACGCCCAAGCAACGTATAAGCGATCGAACCGGCAGTACTTGTCGTAAAGGTACCGGCAGGAAGATTAAAATTTAGACCCGCAGGAATGTTATGTAGGCCGTCATTTATAATAGAAACGTTATTGGAAGCACTTCCACTAATGACACCGGTGTTCCCACCATACTGCTGCCGACCAGCGACACCAAATCTTGCGCCCAAGTCTCTTGCAAATGTATCGGTTGCGATGACAATCCGGCTTTCAATCAGCACCTGATCCACGGGGCGGTCGATATGCGAGATCAGTTCGCGCATCTGCGCAACTTTTTTCGGGATATCGCTAATCATCAAGGTATTTGTGCGCTCGTCGGCCACCAGACGACCTCGCGGGGACAGGAAGCCATTGTCCTGCTGCCCGCCGCCGCCGCCTTGCCCACCGCTACCGCCACCACCAATTCCCTTGGCCTCCGTCAGCGCCTTGAAGATCACCGCAGCGTTGTGGTAGTTGATCTGCACATAATCGGTGATCAAGTCCTCGCGGTTCTCGATCGCGATGCGGGCGTCTTCCTTGTCCTGCTCGAACTTGGCCAGCTCCGGTTGCGGGGCGACCCACACCACGCCGCCATCGCGGCGCTTGTCCAGGCCCTTGGCGCGCAGCACGATGTCCAGCGCCTGGTCCCACGGCACATTCATCAGGCGCAGCGTGACATTGCCCTGCACGGTGTCGGACGCGACGATGTTGAGGTTGGACTCTTCGGCGATCAGCTGCAGCACGGTGCGCACCGGCACGTCCTGGAAGTTGAACGTCACCGGGCGGCCGCTATAGCCGCGCGCGGCGATCTGCGCGGCAGCCTGCGTGACCGCCGCCGGGCTCACACCGCCAACCGCCGGCTGGCCCTTGCGCGGGGTGATTTCCACCACGTATTCGTTGCCGGTCTGGTAGGCCAGCGAATCGAAGGCACCCTTGGTCGACAGCACCAGCTGCGAACCGGAGCCGGACGGCTTCACTTCAACGCGCTGCACCGGCGTGGCGAAGTCGGTGACATTGAGCGGGCGTTGCAGCTCGGCAGGTAGCTTGGCATTGCTGATGTCCACCAGCACGTTGTCGCCCTGCGTCCGCAGGTCCGGGCTGGCGCCCTGGCCGTCGAACTGCAGGATCAGACGGCCAGCGCCGTCTTCGCCGCGCTTGAAATCGATTTTGGACACCGCCAGGCTCGCCGGAGCGACCTTGGCCGGATCCTGCGCGGGCTGAGTCAGCGCCGCGGCGGCGAACGCGCTGCCGCTCGCCAGTGCCAGCGCGAACCCCAACGCGCAGGCCTGGAAGATCGCGTGGCGTCGTACCGGACGCAGCCGCTGGGCATTGGAAAACGTCATCGTGCTATCCCCTATCACTTTATTGATCATCCAATGCGAGTGCGGCCGGCCGTTCAAGCCATCCACCCGCACCGTCCGGCACAAGTTCAATCAGCTCGATGCGGTCTTCGTAGACCCCGGTCACCCGGCCATCGCTCTGTCCCAGATACACACCAGGCCGCACCCGGTAGGTCACCTTGTCAGGCGCCATCACCAGGGCGATCAGGCCCGAACCGCCGCCAATGGTCCCCACCATGTCGAGGGCGTCGAGCGGAAAGGCTTCCAACGGCTCCTTGCGCCGGTTCGGATCCGGACGCGTGCCGTTGCCACCTTCCGCGCTGACCCAGGCATCGCTGAACGGGTCGCGCATCGCCTGCGCTGCATATTCGAAGGTCTCGAACTGCTGCATCACCGGCAACGGCTCCAGCGGCGGCGCAGGACGCGCGCGCACCTCGGCAACCCAGGCTTCCAGATTCGGCGCATCGCCCGGTGTGCTGGTCACACCGCGCGTACACGCCGGCAATACAGCAATTAACGCCGCAAAGGACAGAATCTTGAGCAATTTCATGGTCATTGGCCGCCCTTCTTCGCAGCGCTGGCCGCAGCCTTTTCCTGCTCGGCCATTTCCTCATCGTCCAGATAACGATAGGTCTTGACCGTCCCGGACAGCTCAAGCGCACCGCGCGGGCCGATGCCGGCCTTGGGATCCTTGGGCTTGAGGTTGATGTCGTGCATGGTCAGGATCACCACGCGCGGCAGCGAGGCCACACCGCTGACGAAGGCACCGAACTGGTGGTAGCTGCCCACCATGCGCAGAGCGATCGGCTTTTCGGCGTAGAACTCCTTCGGCGATTCCGGACCGGGCTGGAACAGCTCGTTGGACAAGCCGCTGGACAGCGCGGTCTGCGAGATGTCGATGATCAGATCCGGCATTTCGGTCTTGCTGGGCAGCTGACGCAGCATCTGCTGCAGCACCTGTTCCATCTGCGCGAGCTGCTGCTTGAGCGGCTCCAGGTTCACCGCGCGGCCCTGTTGGGTCTCGAACTCGGTACGCAGCTGGGATTCGGTGCTTTCCAGGCCTTCCAGTTCTTCGCGCTTGCTGCTGATCAACAGGAACCAGGCCAGCACCATGATGAACAAGCCGACCACCACGCAGAACACAATGCGTGCCTGCTGCGGCCAACCGCCGATGTTGTTGAAATCCAGATCGCTGAGCTTGAATGATTTCTTACTCATGACGCCGCCCCCTCCTGCGGCCGATTGGCTGGCGCCGGCGCTGCCTGCGTCGGTGCAGGAGCAGCGGCCGGCGGCGTTGCGGGCGCAGGCGCCGCTGCCGGAGCAGCAGGCGTCGCACCGGCAGGCGCTGCACCCAGTGCTGCGGTGCCCGGCGCGGCCGGATCCACTGCGCCCGGTGCGATGCCGTTCTTGTCAGCCTCGTTCGGATTGGCCAGCTTGACCTTGAGCGTGAACACGTACGGCAGCGTCTTGGTGTCCATCGACGACGCGGCAGGTTGCCCGGCCTTGTCCTGACTCTTGGCCTCGATGATCGACAGGTCCGGATTGGTCATCCAGCCCGAGCTTTCCAGGTTGCGCATGTAGGCACTGACCCGCGCATTCGATTGCGAGCGACCTTCCAGCGTGAGGATGTCGCCATCCTGCTTGATGTTGGTCAGCGCCACACCATCGGGAATGGTGCGCACCAGCGAATCGAACAGGTGCACCATCTGCGAGCGGTTGGCTTGCAGCTCCTCGATCACCTTCTTGCGCGCAAGCAGGCGGTCCTTCTTCTTGTCGAGTTCCTTGATCTCTTCGTTCTGCGCCTTGACCTTGTCGATCTCGGTGGTCAGAAACGCATTGCGCTCGGTCTGGCCGCTGATCTGCGCGTCGTAATAGAACCAGATCAGTGCCGACAACAGCACGCCGCCCAATGCGGCGAAGCCCAGCATCGAGTAGAACTCGCGCTCGCGTGCCTTTCGGCGCTCCGCGCGCCAGGGCAATAGATTGATTCTTGCCATCAGTCGAAGCTCCTCAGGGCCAGGCCGGTGGCGATCATCAGTGCAGGCGCATCCAGCGCCAGCGCATGGGCCTGAACCTTCGGGCCAAGCGTCATCTGGGCAAGCGGATTTGCAACGACCGTGGTCACACCGAGCTGCTCTTCCACCATCTCCGGCAGGCGCGCCAGCGCGGCGCAACCGCCGGCCAGCACGATGCAGTCGACGCGGTTGAACTCACTGCCCGCATAGAAGAACTGCAGCAGACGGCTGATCTGCTGCACCGTGGCTTCCTTGAACGGCTCCAGCACTTCGACCTCGTAGCTTTCCGGCAGGCCGCCCTGGCGCTTGGCAAGGCCAGCCTCTTCGTAGGTCAGTCCATAACGGCGCATCACTTCGTCAGTGAGCTGCTTGCCGCCGAACACCTGCTCGCGGCTATACAGACTGCGACCGGAGCGCAGCACGCTCAGCGTGGTCATGGTCGCGCCGATATCCACCAGCGCCACCACCGCATCGGCGGCCACCGGCAATTCGCTGGCAACCAGGGCGAAGGCGTTTTCGACCGCAAAGGCCTCCACGTCCATTACCTTGGCGGTCAGGCCGCCGAGTTCCAGCGCCGACTGGCGCAGTTCCACATTCTCCGAACGCGAGGCGGCCAGCAGCACCTGCACCATGTCCGGGCTATTGGGCATCGGGCCCAGCACCTCGAAATCGAGATTCACTTCCTCGATCGGGTACGGAATGTAATTGGTGGCTTCCAGTTCGACCTGGGCCTCCAGGTCGCTATCGTCCAGATCGGCCGGCATCGGGATCAACTTGGTGATCACCGCCGACCCTGCCACAGCAGCTGCCGCGTTCTTGGCCTTGCTGCCGGAACGGTTGATGGCGCGGCGAATGGCTTCGCCCACCGCTTCCACTTCGACGATGTTCTTTTCCACGACCGCATTCGGCGGCAATGGTTCTACCGCGTAATGTTCCACGCGGAAACGGTTCCCGCTGCGCGATAGCTGCAAGAGCTTCACGGCAGTCGAACTAATGTCGACACCAATCAGTGGCGACTGACTCTTGGGTAAAAGCCCCACGGTAACTCCCCTGCCGACGGGCACTTGGACGCATGTGCGCCCTCGTATTAATAATCAAATTTTAACAGTTGACAAGCCCTTCACGCGCTAGGCAATGACCCGGCGACGCGACCCCAGTGCCGTCTTCTGCGATCCCCAGAGTTCGGCCCCAGCCAAACTCGGCGTCACCTATACTCTGTGACCAAGAAATCTGCAATCGGAATCTCTCTTACATGCCCCGTATTCGCCGTTGGCTGGGCTGGATCCTGGCCACGATCGTCGTGCTCGCACTGCTTGGCGCTATTGCTGCCGGCGGCCTGTATTACGCCATTTCCTCGAAGTTGCCAGACGTTCAGTCGCTCAAGCAGGTAGAACTGCAGGAGCCGATGTACGTCTATTCCAGCGATGGCCGGCTCATGGCCGTTTATGGCGAGACCCGGCGCTATCCCATCCAGATGAAGGACGTGCCGCTGCGCCTGAAGCAGGCCTTCCTGGCCACCGAGGACGCGCGTTTCTACGAGCACGGCGGCGTGGACTACAAGGGCATCGCTCGCGCGGTCTGGTTGCTGACAACCACCGATGCCAAGCGCGTGCCGGGTGGTTCGACCATCACCCAGCAGGTGGCGCGGCAGTTCTTCCTGAGTTCGGAATATAGCTACACCCGCAAGCTGGCGGAGATCCTGCTGGCGCGCAAGATCGAAAGTGAGTTGAGCAAGGACGAGATCTTCGAGCTGTATCTCAACAAGAGTTTCTTCGGCAACCGCGCCTACGGCGTCGGGGCCGCTGCCGAGTACTACTACGGCAAGAGGATGAGCGAATTGAGCCTGGACGAGATGGCCTCGCTGGCCGGCATCCCCAAGTTCCCATCCAGCGGCAACCCGATCAGCAATCCTGAGCGTGCGCAGGAGCGTCGCGACTATTACGTCCTGCAGCGCATGGCCGACCTGGGCTTTGTCAGCCAGGCCGAAGCCGACGCCGCCAAGGCCGTGCCGATGCATGCCAAGCCGCATGAGCCGCCGGTGGAGGTGTACGCCCCCTACGTGGCCGAGCTGGTGCGTCAGGAAATGATCGCCAAGTACGGCGGCGATGTGCTCAACAAGGGCTACCACGTCACCACGACCATCGATGCGACCCTGCAGACCGGTGCGGATGTGGCGATCGCCGACGGCTTGCGGGTCTACGATCATCGCCATGGCTGGCACGGCGTAGAGCAGCACTTCGACGTGGCCGCCGATGCGGATGCGCCCGCACTGGCCAAGCACCTGGCAGGGGCGTTCACCCAGGGCGGACTGCGTGCGGTGATCGTGGCGCGCACCAATCCCGATGGCGGGGTCACGGTCGTGCAGAGCGACAAGACCGAACTGACCCTGCCCGCCACCGCTAGCCGCTGGACCGGCAAGACCCCGGCCAAGCTGCTGACCCGCGGCGACCTGACCCGCATCCGCGCCGGCGAGAAGGACGGCGAGTGGATCATCGACCAGTTGCCGCGCGGCCAGGCAGCGTTGGTCTCGCTGGACGCCAATAGCGGCGCGCTGCGTGCGCTGGTCGGCGGCTTCAGCTTTGCGGGGAACAAGTTCAACCGCGCCACCCAGGCACGGCGCCAGCCGGGGTCGAGCTTCAAGCCGTTCGTCTACGCAGCCGCGTTTGAAAAGGGCTTCAATCCGGCATCGATCGTGCTGGACGCGCCGGTGGTGTTCCGCGACCGGCGTGGCAAGACCTGGTCGCCGCAGAACGATGGAGGCGGCTTCCGCGGGCCGATGCGCCTGCGCGAAGCGCTGGTGCAGTCGCGCAACCTGGTGTCGGTGCGTCTGCTGGACGCGATCAGCGTCGATTTCGCACGCAAATACATCAGCCAGTTCGGTTTCCAGGAGGCCGAGTTGCCGCCTAACCTGTCGATGTCGCTGGGCACCGCTTCGCTGACGCCGCTGTCTGTGGCACGCGGTTATGCGGTGTTCGCCAATGGCGGCTCACGGGTGGACACCTGGATCGTGGACGAGGTCAAAGACCGCGAGGGCAATGTCATCTTCAAGGAAGTGCCGGCCGTGGCCTGCCGCACCTGCGCCCTGCAGGGCGGCACCGCCGCGCCCGTGAGCCAGGTCGTGGATGGCTTCAACTTCGGCGCCCAGGCACCTGAAACCCCGCCCGCTGCGCCTGCCACGGCCACGCCGGTGCCGGCACAGACCGCCCCTGCGGCAACTGCAGAGACCAAAATCGCGCCGCGCGCGATCGACGAGCGCACCGCCTACCAGCTGGTGTCGATGATGCGCGACGTCGTCCAGCGCGGCACCGGCACCGCGGCCAAGGTACTCGGCCGCGAGGACGTGGGCGGCAAGACCGGCTCCACCAACGAGCACCGCGATGCCTGGTTCTCCGGCTTTGGCGGCCCCTATGTCACCACCGTATGGGTGGGCCGCGACGACTTCCGCTCGCTCGGCTATCGCGAATACGGCGGCAAGGCGGCGCTGCCGATCTGGATCGACTACATGCGCGTAGCGCTCAAGGACAAGCCGATCGCCGCCAACGACCCGCCCGATGGCATGACCCAGGCCACCATCAATGGCGCCGTCGAATGGGTCAAGAACGAAGATCTGGACCGCCTGCAGGATTACGACTACGGCCTGCAGGAACAGCAGGACGAGAAGGCGTTCGATATTTTCTGAGGAGCCGGGGTTGGGGAATCGGAACGGCGTGGCTGTTCGGTTCCCCAATTTCTTGGCCCCGATTGAATAAGCGCCGGCCGTTGCCAACCTGGTGGATCGCGGGCGGGATCGTTGCCGGTTCGGCGCAGCGCTCACTTGCCCGCCACTGATATTGCACGCGCCTTGCCCGTGCATAGCCGTACCCGGACCCTCGCCCGGTCACCGCTGCGTGATCGTTCTTTTGCCATGGCATGACGCATTCGCCATGTCTTCATGCAGCTGTTGTAGAGTCCAGATCAGGTTCATTAGGGGAGCCCGGTCATGCATCACGCACGCGCGCACGCCGATACACGAACCCGGGAACGTCGCCATCGCCTGGCGCACGAAGCCGCACGCCTGATGGCCGAAGGCGGCATCCGCGATTTCCATCAAGCCAAGCTCAAGGCTGCCAGCCGGCTCGGCATCCATGACGATGCTTCGCTGCCACGCAATCGCGAGATCGAAGATGCGTTGCGCGAGTACCAACGCCTATTCGCCGGACCTGCGCACGGTGCGCGTCTGCGCCAACGTCGCGAAGCCGCGTTGCGGGCGCTTGAATTTCTCAGCCCCTTCCAGCCACGGCTGACCGGCCCGGTGCTGGACGGCACCGCCGATGCCAATGCGCCGGTGCAATTGCAGTTGCACAGCGACGATGCCGATGCCGTGCAGCGGTTTCTGGAAGAACACCGCATTCCGGCCGAGTCGCGCACGCGCCGGCTGCGCCTGGATCGCGAGCGCAACGGCGAGTTTCCGGTGTGGCTGTTCAGCGCCGAAGACCTGACCTTCGATCTCACCGTGCTGCCCTACGACGCGCTGCGGCAGGCGCCACTCTCGCAGCTGGACGAAAAGCCGATGCCGCGTGCGTCGGCCGCGCAGGTGCGACAGTTACTGACAGACGGCGACGGTTCCGGCGGCTCACCACCGCTGCGCTGAGTCGACCATATGACGCGGCTTGCCGACGCGGACGAGCTCCGCACCTCTCTAGTCCGCCCTGAACAACTC
>NZ_JAGHWR010000021.1:0-15777 GCF_017746155.1 Xanthomonas sp. D-36-1 | reverse complement strand
ATGGGGAGCGTGCGTCTGTGAACCGGGAAATTCCCGCGGAAAGCGCCAGAAATGGCGAAATGGCGAAATTCCGAAGTTCCAAAAGCCACTCTTCGGAACGACGCCACCTTCCGCCCTGTCAGGTCTCGTTGTTCAGACCTTCCCTAGGCGTGTACAACCCTTTGAAGAGCGCGGCGATCTGCCGCATCAGCTCATAGCCATGGCGCGGACGCTCGGCGATGAGCGCCAGCAGCAGCAGGCGCAGATCGCCGTGTTCCAGCGGGCGGGCGCGCGCGCCGGCACCGCGGGCGCGGGCAGGCGCTGCATCGAGATCGACCGTTGGGCTGACGGAAGGGCGCTGTTTCATTCGATATATCGAAGCATGGAGAAACGATATATCGAAATTTGCCGATACACAAGCGCTCGGGCCTCAGGCGGCTGACCGCCTGTCCGGCGCCGAAACCGGATGCTGCAACGCGGCTAGACACGCGTGCCGCACATAATTACGATGTAATTACTTTGACATTACGGGCTCGTCCCGGCGAGGCACAGGCATGAGTCGACAGTGGGACACCCGGGCCGACAGCCGGCGTCGGCGCTTGCAGCGGGCCGCCGCGCTGGCGCCGCAGGGGCGTGTTGTGGCTGCCGACGATGTCGTGGCGTTGCTGGAAGCGGTGATCGAGCCGGGCGACCGCGTGTGCCTGGAAGGCAACAACCAGAAGCAGGCCGATTTCCTGGCGCGTTGCCTCACCGAGGTGGATCCGGCGCGCGTGCATGACCTGCACATGGTGCAATCGGTGCTGTCGCTTGCCGCGCATCTGGATGTATTCGAGCGCGGCATCGCCAAGCGCCTGGACTTTTCGTTCTCCGGCCCGCAGGCCGCGCGCCTGGCCGGGCTGGTGAGTGAAGGTCGCATCGAAATCGGTGCCATCCACACCTACCTGGAATTGTTCGGCCGCTACTTCATCGACCTGACCCCGCGCATCGCACTGGTCACCGCGCAGGCCGCCGATCGCCACGGCAATCTCTACACCGGCCCCAATACCGAAGACACGCCGGTGATCGTGGAAGCCACCGCGTTCAAGGGCGGCATCGTGATCGCGCAGGTCAACGAAATCCTCGACACCTTGCCGCGCGTGGATATTCCCGCCGATTGGGTGGATTTCGTGACCCAGGCGCCCAAGCCCAATTACATCGAACCGTTGTTCACCCGCGACCCGGCGCAGATCTCCGAGATCCAGGTGTTGATGGCTATGATGGCCATCAAGGGCATCTATGCCGAATATGGCGTGGACCGGCTCAATCACGGCATCGGCTTCGATACCGCCGCGATCGAGCTGTTGCTGCCCACCTACGCGCAATCGCTGGGGCTGAAGGGCAAGATCTGCAGGCATTGGGCGCTCAATCCGCATCCGGCGCTGATCCCGGCCATCGAATCGGGCTTCGTGCAGTCGGTGCATTCGTTCGGTTCCGAACTGGGCATGGAGACGTACATCGCCGCACGCCCGGGCATCTTCTTTACCGGCGCCGACGGCAGCATGCGCTCCAACCGCGCACTGTCGCAGACCGCCGGTTTGTATGCCTGCGACATGTTCATCGGCTCCACCCTGCAGATCGATCTGCAGGGCAACAGCTCCACCGCCACACGCGACCGCATCGCCGGTTTCGGCGGCGCGCCCAACATGGGCTCGGATGCGCGCGGCCGCCGGCATGCCAGCGACGCCTGGCTCAAGGCCGGGCGCGAAGCCGCAAGACCCGGCGAAATGCCACGCGGGCGCAAGCTGGTGGTGCAGATGGTGGAGACCTTCCGCGAACACATGGCGCCGGCATTCGTCGACACACTCGACGCCTGGGAACTGGCCGAACGCGCCAACATGCCGCTGCCGCCGGTGATGATCTACGGCGACGATGTCAGCCACGTGCTCACCGAAGAAGGCATCGCCAACCTGCTGTTGTGCCGCACGCCGGAAGAGCGCGAACAGGCGATCCGCGGTGTGTCGGGCTATACCGCGGTGGGCCTGGGGCGCGACAGGCGCATGGTCGAAAACCTGCGCGACCGCGGCGTTATCAAGCGGCCGGACGATCTGGGCATCCGCCCGCGCGATGCCACGCGCGATTTGCTTGCAGCGCGCACGGTGAAGGACCTGGTGCGTTGGTCCGGCGGCTTGTACGACCCGCCGAAACGTTTTCGCAATTGGTAAGGGCATAGCATGGAAACCCTGCGATATCGCTTTGATGGCCAGCGTGGCGCACGCGCCGGGCTGGAACACGCGCTGGTCGGCGTCGTGGCGTCCGGCAATCTGGAAGTGCTGGTCGAGCGCGTGCCGCTCGAGGGCGCGATGGAAATCGATATCCTCACCGCCGCACGCGGCTTTGGCGCGATCTGGCAGGCAGTGCTGGACGACTTCGCCGCACGTCACCCACTGCGCGATGTGCGCATCAGCATCAACGATGTCGGCGCCACGCCGGCGGTGGTGAGTTTGCGCCTGGAACAAGCGCTGGATGTGCTGCAGGGAGCCGACGCATGAGCCGCCAGCCAGCACACCCCAACCATCCCGTAGGAG
Organism: Xanthomonas sp. D-36-1; assembly: GCF_017746155.1. Lineage (NCBI taxonomy): Bacteria > Pseudomonadati > Pseudomonadota > Gammaproteobacteria > Lysobacterales > Lysobacteraceae > Xanthomonas > Xanthomonas sp. D-36-1. Next base: position 13,234 of record NZ_JAGHWR010000021.1, on the reverse strand, counting down.
CGCACCCGGGCGCGAGGGGCGTTGCCGGTAATACCCAGGTCGCGCCCAGGTGCGCTCCTACGCATGCCGTCGGGAGCCACCCATGAGCACCACCGTTCCCATGGCCCAGCGCAGCTACTACGAAGCCGATGCCCGCGAACGTATCGATGGTCTGCTGGATGCCGGCAGCCTTCGCGAATTTGTTGGCCCGCGGCGCCGCCTGATCAGCCCGCATCTGGCACAACTGGAGACACCCGGCGCGTTCGATGACGGCATCGTGGTGGGCGAAGGCAGCTTGCGTGGCCGCAATGTCTTGATCGCTGCGCAGCAAGGCGCCTTCATGGGCGGCGGCGTGGGCGAAGTGCATGGCGCCAAACTCACCGGCCTGCTGGAACGCGCCGCAACCACGCAGCCGGCCGCGGTGCTGTTGCTGCTGGACACCGGCGGCGTGCGTCTGCATGAGGCCAATGCCGGGCTGATCGCCATCTCCGAAATCATGCGTGCCACCTTGAGCGCGCGTGCCGCCGGTGTGCCGGTGCTGGCCTTGATCGGCAGCGGCAACGGTGCGTTCGGTGGCATGGGCATCGTGGCGCGCTGCTGCAGCGCGGTGATCATGTCCGAAGAAGGCCGCTTGTCGTTGTCCGGCCCGGACGTGATCGAAACCGTGCGTGGAGTGGAAGAGTTCGACGCGCGCGACCGTGCCCTGGTGTGGCGCGTGACCGGCGGCAAACACCGCTACCTGCTAGGCGAAGCGCAAACGCTGGTGGCCGATCGTATCGATGCCTTCGCCGATGCAGCGCTGGCCACGCTCGATGCACTCACCGAAGCGACGGGTGAAGCCGAATTGCAGGCGCTGGAGCATGCGCAGCAGCAGTTGGCAGCGCGCATCGATGCGTACGGCGATTGCCGCGACGGACTGGAGATCTGGAAGCGCCAGGGCATTGTCGATGCGCAGCGCCTGCCGTTGCTCGATACCGAGGCCTTTCTTGCCGCAACCGCAGACCGGAGCCTTCCATGGAACTGAGCCGCTTGCTCGATCAGCTGTTTCCGCTCGGTCACGCCATCGCGCGCAACGACGATGTGCTGACCGGCAGCGCAACCACCGCCGCCGGCGACGTCACCGTGATCGGTACCGCCAACAAGCTCGAAGTCGGCGTCGATCACGCCTTGGCCCTGGCTGCCACTGTCCTGGCAAGTACCCGCGCACACCCGCAGCGCCCGATCGTGATGCTGGCCGACACTGCCGGGCAGCGGCTGGCACGGCGCGATGAATTACTCGGCATCAACGGCTACTTCGCACATCTGGCACGTGCGCTGGAGTTGGCACGCAGGCGCGGCGCGCGGCTGATCACGCTGGTCTACGGCGAATCGGTCAGCGGTGGATTCCTGTCGTTCGGCTTGATGGCCGACCATATCCATGCGTTGCCCGATGCGCAGATCCGGGTTATGGATCTGCGCGCGATGGCGCGCGTGACCAAGCAATCGGTCGACACCTTGCAGGCGTTGAGCAAGAGCTCGCCGGTGTTCGCCCCAGGCGTGGAAAATTACGTGCGCATGGGCGCGGTGGAATCGCTGTGGGAGGGCGATCTGGCGCAGGCGCTGCTCGACGCACTGGCCGTCCCGGCCGACGGCGACCAGCGCCGTGCGCGCGGCGCGCAACGCGGCGGGCGCACGCTGGCGCGCGATGTCGCCAGCGCCGTGGCTGCGGGCGAGGCCTGAGCATGGCCGGCCGCCACGCCCTGGTGTGGTTGCGCGAAGATGCGCAGTGGCAGGCCGTCACGCCTGGCGCGCAGCCACGGCTGCAGCGGTGGTTCGCGGCCGGCCTGCCAGCGGTGGTGGCGCGTGGCGATGGCAGTCAGGCACCGGGCACCCTGCGGCTGGGTGTGCCGTTGCCGCCCAGCGAGGGCAAGCAGCGCCTGGCGTTACAAGCGCACGTTGCCGATGTCGCGCGCTGTTCCGTGCCACTGGCACTGGATGCAGTGCTGACACACGCGCCCGGTGCGCTGCAGCCGGCATTGCAGGGCTTGCTCACGCACGCCCGCGCGCACGCATTGCAGCCGCGCGTCTTCGGCAGCTTCGCGTTGCAGACCTTGACCGGCCTGACGTACGTGCACGCGCAATCGGATCTGGATCTGTTGTGGTCCATCGAAACTCCACAGCAGGCGCATGTGGTGATCGCGCTGTTGCAACGCTGGGAGCAGCGTCATGGTCTGCGTGCCGATGGCGAACTGCTGCTGCCCGGCGACAACGCGGTGAACTGGCGCGAGTACGCCGGCAACGCGCAACAGGTGTTGGTGAAATCCAACCAGGACTGCCGGCTGTTGCCGCGTGCTGCGCTGTTTCCGGTCCGGAGTGCGGCATGAGCGCGCAGCTGCAGCAACACTGGGTTGCCAGTGCGCTTGCGCCGCCGCGCCATGCTGCCTACCAGCTCGGCCGGCTGGCGGTTGGCGCCCTGCATGCAGAGCTGGCCTGTGCGCCCAAGCCGGGCTTGGTAACGCCGTTCGACAGCGGCAGCCACACCGACATGGATGCAGCCACGTTCGTGCGTAGCCTGTTCGCCTTGCGTGGCTATTTTGTCGCCATTGCCCAGGCCGGCATCGACCACGCGCCATTCGAACGGCTCCGCGAGCTGGGCATCGCGGTCGAGTCCGCGATGTTGCGCGCGACCTGTGGCGTCAATACCCATCGCGGCGCAATTTTCAGCCTGGGCCTGCTCACTGCGCAGGCTGCACGCCTGCGCAGTGAGCAGGGGCGGCGCCCCACGGCAGAACAGGTCTGCGATGGCGTACGCGCCTGGCGCGATGCATTGCGGGCTGCACCGTTGAACCCGCACAGCCATGGCCAGCGCGTGCGTGCGCAATACCGCATCAGTGGCGTGCGCGAACAAGCTGCGACAGGGTATCCACTGCTGCGTGAGATCGCACTGCCTGCGCTGCGGACCGCGCTTGCGGGTGGCGTCACGCGTGAAGCGGCGCTGGTGCAGACCCTGATGCAGCTCATCGCCCAGGTGGACGATCTCAATCTATTGCATCGTGGCGGGCCGGAAGGCCTGACATTCGCCAAGGCGCAGGCGGCAGCCTTCCTTGCCGACGGCGGCATTGCCCAATCGCAGTGGCGCGCGCGGTTGCATGCGATCGGGCAGCGCTTCGTCGCCCGTCGCCTGAGCCCCGGCGGCAGCGCGGATCTGCTGGCCTGTGCATGGTTCCTGCATCGGCAGGAGCTGGCATGAGCCGCGCTTGCGCCCTGGCTGCAGAACAAGTGTTGCCTGCTCAGATGCATGGCCGCGACATGTTGATCGCAGCCACGACGGCTGTTGACCTGTCTGCCGTCGCAACAAACCGCGCACGTTGTCCCTCGGTCAATCTCCGCGTCCAGGTTTGCCGGCACATCGCGCGCAATACCGAATACGGCAGCGTGCGCGCACGACAATCCTGCAAACTCGGTCAGGCCACTGCATGAGCCTGGCCGTGCTCTGCCCGGGCCAAGGCGGGCAACTCGCCGAGATGTTCGCGCGTGTTGCAGACGCACCTGCGGCGGCCGCCGTCTTCGCCAGCGCACAGCGCGTGCTTGGCGTCGCACCACAAACACTGGCCGCAGATCCGGGCCGCTACGCCAACGCCATCGCACAACCACTGGTCTGCGCCGGCACGCTGGCGCATTGGCAGGCACTGTGTGCGCAACTTCCCACGCCGCTGCTGGTGCTCGGTTATAGCGTTGGCGAGCTTGCCGCACATGCGGTGGCCGGCAGCATGTCCACCGACACCTGCCTGCAGCTGGCAGCGACGCGCGCCCGGCTGATGGATGCGGCCAGCCCGCAGCAGGCGGGGCTGATGGCGGTGATCGGTGTGCCCTTGCGCGCCCTGGAAACGCTGTGCCAGGCGCACGGCGCAGCGCTCGCGATCATCAACGGCGACGATCACGCCGTGCTCGGCGGCCCGCACGTTGCGTTGCGGGCGCTTGGCGAGGCGGCCAGCGCACAAGGTGCGCGCGTCACCTTGCTGCCGGTGAGCGTGCCGGCGCACACGCCGTGGTTGAGCGCGGCCGCCGAAGGCTTTGCCATCGAGCTGGAAAGCGCAGACCTTCTCGCCCCCAAGCTGCGCGTCTTGGCAGGCATCGATGCACGTGCGGTCGGCACGCACGCCCTGGTGGTCGACACGTTGTCCAGGCAGATCGCGCAGACCGTGCGCTGGTACGACGTGCTGGTGCAAGCCGCCGAACGCGGCGCACGCGTGTTTCTCGAACTCGGTCCTGGCAGCGCATTGGCGCGGATGGCGCGCGAGTTACTGCCGGCGTGCGAAGCGCGCTCGGTGGACGAATTCCACAGCACCCACGGTGTTGTCGAATGGGTCGCGGCTGCGTGCGAGCGCGCGGCATGACGATCAGGCAGGTGCTGCACACGGTGTGACCCCAGGGTGGCGGGCGGCCATCCGTGCTGTACGCGTATCAGGTGTCTGGGAGGGCGCATGACCCCGCAAATTGCAACGATTCTTGGCTTGGTGATCATGTTCATCGTCGCCACTGCATTGCCCATCAACATGGGGGCGGTGGCGTTCGCGCTGGCCTTCATCATTGGCGGCGTGTGGGTGGGGCTGGAGGGCAAGGAAGTGCTGGCCGGCTTTCCTGGCGACCTGTTCCTGACCCTGGTCGGCATTACCTATCTGTTCGCCATCGCGCAGAAGAACGGCACCATCGATTTGCTGGTGCATTGGGCGGTGCGTGCGGTGCGGGGGCGCATCGTCGCCATCCCGTGGGTGATGTTCGTCATTACCGGGCTGCTGACCGCCTTCGGTGCGCTGGGGCCGGCAGCGGTGGTCATCATCGGGCCGGTGGCGCTGCGCTTTGCCAAGCAGTACCGCATCAATCCGTTGATGATGGGGTTGCTGGTGATCCACGGTGCGCAGGGCGGCGGTTTTTCGCCGATCAGCGTGTATGGCGGCATCACCAACAAGGTGGTCGAAAAAGCCGGGCTGGACGTCAGCGAGATGGCGGTGTTCCTCACTAGCCTGGGCTTTAACCTGATGATGGCGATCATCTGCTTCTGCGCCTTCGGTGGACTGAAGTTGATGCGTCGGCAGGAGCTGTCGCTGGCCGATGCGCAGTACGTTGCGGTTGCCGGCGACCAGGCGTCGCACCGCGGCTTTGCGATCGAAGGGCACGGTGCACTGGTGGCGCCGGGCGGCGGCACCCTGTCCACCGACCCGCTGGCATTGGAGGCGGTATCGATCACCCGCGACCGCGTGATCACCTTGATCGGCCTGCTGGGCCTGGGCGTTGCTGCGTTGATCTACAACCTCAACGTCGGCCTGGTCTCGATCACGGTCGCGGTGGCACTGGCGCTGATTTCGCCCAACGCACAGAAGGGCGCGGTAGATGGCATCAGCTGGTCTACCGTGCTGCTGATCAGTGGCGTGGTGACCTATATCGCCGTGCTGGAAAAGTCCGGTGCGGTGGACTACATCGGTACCGGTGTCTCGCACATCGGCATGCCGCTGCTGGGCGCGCTGCTGGTCTGCTACGTCGGCGGTATCGTCTCGGCATTCGCCTCTTCGGCAGCGGTGCTGGGGGCCACCATTCCGTTGGCGGTGCCATTCCTGATGCAGGGCCAGTTGGGTGCGGCCGGGGTGATCTGCGCGCTGGCAGTGTCCTCCACCATTGTCGATGTCAGCCCGTTTTCCACCAACGGCGCGCTGGTGGTGGCCTCGGCGGCCAAGGAAGAACGCGACGGCCTGTTCCGCCGCTTCCTGATCTACAGCGGCCTGGTGGTGTTGCTGGGGCCGCTGGCAGCGTGGCTGGTCTTCGTGGTGCCGGGCTGGCTGTGATGCGGGCCACACGCCACAGCGCAGCGGGGCGCCCACGTAGAATGGGCGCCCCGCCCCGATGCCGACAGCCTGCCTACCATGACCCTCGCTCCTGATTCGCGCGCCTCCAAAAAGCGCGTGCCGCTGTACGAGGAAGTGGCCGAGCGCCTGCGTCAGAAGATCTACGATTACGCGCTGCCGCCGGGCGAGTGGATCGACGAGCCGGCCCTGGCCGAGGAACTCGGCATCAGCCGCACGCCGCTGCGCGAAAGTCTCAAGCTGCTCGCTGCCGAAGGCCTGGTGCAGCTGGATGCCGGCCGCGGCAGCCGGGTCACCCGGCTGACGCTGGAAGACCTCAACCAGTTGTTCCCGGTGATGGCGATGCTGGAAGGCCGCTGCGCGCACGATGCGGTCAAGCGCATCGACGCGGCCGGCGTGCAGCGCCTGGAAGAGCTGCATGCGGCAATGGAAGCCGCGTCGGCAGCCGGCGATGTGGCCGAGTATTACCGCAACAATTACCTGATCCACGAAACCGTGCAGCAATACGCCGGCAATCCCTGGTTGATCCGGGTGACGCACGATCTGCACCGCATCTTGAAGATGCACCGCGGCCGTCAGTTGCTCACGCCCGGGCGCATGGCGCAATCGCTGGCGGAACATCGCCAGCTGATGGACTGCGTGCGACGCGGCGATGCCGAAGGCGCCGAGCGCACCATGCACGGGCACCTGTTGAGCCAGGGCCAGGCCCTGGCAGCGTATGTCGCGGCCGGCGGCATGTTGAACGTACCGGCGCCGTTGCCGCGGGTCGGTGGGGTGTAGACGTTGGCGCTGTCCGGGCGCATCACCACGCGCCCCGGGATCGCAGCTTCCTTCTCCAATCCGGAGAAGGTGCCCGAAGGGCGGATGACGGGACGTCGACACCCATCACCGGCAATGCCCAGCGATTGCCAATCCCCCATCCCCGCCGCCTATTGTCCGCTCAACGCAAGCAGGTCTTCCACGCGTTCGATCAATTGCGTTCCGGCCAACCCGGCGAACACGTCCGGATGCGCATAGCCCCACGCCACCGCGGCAAACGGCAGGCCCACGACCTGTGCGGCTTCCCAGTCGGCGACCTGGTCGCCCACGTATACCGCTTGCGACGCAGTGTGCCCGGTGGCACGCAGCACACGACGCAAGGCGCGTTGTTTGCCCAGCAGATGCGCGCCGCCTTCGATGACGGCAAATGTGGCGCTCAACTCTGCGCCCAGCGCGCGTTGCACGTTCTCCACGGAGTTGGACGACACCACGGCCAGCCGGGTGCCCCGGGCATGCAGCGTGCTCACAGTGTGGGCAATGCCGGGAAACAACGCCACCGGTGGCGCGGCGCGCATGAGCCGGATGAAGTCGGCCGCCACCCATGGGACGCGCCACGTGCTCAGGCCCGATGCCTTGAGCAATTCGCGCGTGCTTAATCGACGGGCATCGTCGACTTCATGCGCTTGCGCCGCGCGAAAGCCATGCCGTTCGGCCAGCAGCCGCTGCGTGCTGAGAAAGAAACCAAACGAATCGGCAAGCGTGCCGTCGAAATCGAAAATGATCAGTGCGGGCATGACAACGCGCAGGGCAGGGCGTCATAGCCTAAAGCGTGTGATGCACGTTGAGATGAGATGCGTTGGCCGCCAGCGGTGCGGAGCGGGTGCTGCGTGGCGCCCGCTCCGTGCCGCTGGCGGCCAACCCGCCGGGAAGCGTCCTGTGGCGCGCCGATACCCCGCTGCGCGCCTTGCCCAGGCCGCCAGCCTGGGCCGCAGCGCACGCCTTGTCTCGATGCGCCACAGGACGCTTCGCACTCACCTCAACGGACATCACACGCTCTAACCAGGATGGCGCCCGGCACCCACGCACACAGGTCCCCACATGTGCGCGCAGGCGACGTCGGCGGCGACATCGATGTGGCGCGCAGTCGTCGGCACTGAAGGAAAGCCCGCAGCGCCCGCACTGCCTGCATGGCCGATGCCACGTACGCGCCATGCCGCGCTCACCCGGCCGTGAGCGCCGTCGGTAGGACAGCTGCGCTCAGGCTTCGGCGAAGTGCGGCACGATCGGCGCATCGCTCTGCGCGCTCTGTTCGATCACCTTGCGCTGCATCGCGGCCAGGTACGCGTCCAGCTCTTCGGTGGAGGCGAACACGTCGCTCAACGGTACCGCCTTGACCATGTCGAAGACCTTGCGGATCTGCGGTTGCGGGTTGCTCACCAGCACCTTGCCCTGGCGCGTGGCCAGCGCCTTGCGCGCCTTGAAGATGCAGCGGATGCCGGCGCTGGAAATGTATACCAGTGCGCTCAGATCGAGTACCAGCGTGGTGATGCGGGTGCCCAGCAACGGCGACAGCGCCGCGTCCAGGTCCTGGTAGGTGTGGGTGTCCAGCCGCCCGGTCAGAATGACGCGTTGACGGGTATCTTGCGGCGGGTCGATCTGGATGGCGAGCGTGGTCATGACAGGGCCTCGGGGACAGGGGCGTACGGGTGCAGCAGGGTGACGCGCACGACGTTATATGCACCATCGCGGCGATAGTCGATGTGATCGGCGAACTGATGGACCAAAAACAACCCCAGCCCGCCGATGGCGCGGTCGTCGAGCTCGTCGGTCACCTCGGGCATGGGCGCGGCGCAGGGGTCGAAGGCGCTGCCTGCATCGTGCATTTCCAATACCAGCGCCTGGGCGTCCAGCTGCAGCTGCAGGCGCAGCGGCTGTGCGGCGCACTGGCCGTGGGTCAGCGCGTTGCAGCCGAGCTCTTCCACGATCAACCGCACCTGGCCGATGCGCTCGGCGTGCAGGCCCTCGAGCGTGAGCGACTGTTCCAGCGCATCGTTGGCGCCGGCCAGCTGGGCCAGCGATGGCGCGATGGCCAAATCGAGCTTCATGCAGTCGTTGCCTTTCCGGGCGCGTCCCGGCCAGCGTGTGCGACCCGCCCAGCATGCTCCTGGCGCAGCCGGATCGCCAGCAGCGTGATGTCGTCGTACGGATCGGCCGTGCCGGTGAAACGGGCGATATTGGCGATCACCGCCTTGCATTGCGCCGCCGCGCTGCGGCGCGGGTGCAGCGCCGCCAGCAACCGCTCCAACCCGTAGCTGGCGCCGCGCTCGTCCATCGCCTCGGTCACGCCATCTGTGTAGCCCAGCAAGGTCTGCCCGGCGCTCATGCGGCCCTGCAGCACCGGATAGGACTCCTGCGGCTCGATCCCCAGCGGCGCACCGGTTTCCAGTGGCAACGGGCGTGCCGTGCCGTCGATATCGATCAACAGCGGCGGCTCGTGCCCAGCGCTGGCCAGCCAGTAGTCGCCGCTCACCACGTTGATCAGGCCGCACAGCACGGTGGCGAACATGCAGGTCTCGTTGTTTTCGGCCAACCGCGTGGACGCGGCAATCAAGATCGCGTCCGGGCGCGTGTACCGGCGCGCGGCAATCTCCAGCACGCTCACCGCGCGCGCCATGAACAAGGCCGCCGGCACGCCCTTGTCGGAGACATCGCCCACCACGAACCACAGCAGGCCCGGTTCGGTTTCCACAAAGTGGTAGAAATCTCCGCCCACCGCCTTGGCCGGTTCCAGCCAGGCGCAGGTTTCCAGATGCGAACTGGCGCGGTCGAAGGTGCGCCCGGAAGGCAGCATCGCCTGCTGGATCTCGCGCGCGATCTGCAGCTCGCTGTGCATGCGTTCGCGCGCGGCGGTCATCTCGCCGATCTCGGCGATGTGGTGGCGGATCGCATCGCGTGCGCTGTCGAAGGCGCGTGCCATCACGCCCACCTCGTCGTCGCGTTCGATGTGCTGCAACGGGTACTCGAATTCGCCACGACGAAAATGCTCGGCGGTGTCTGTCAGTTCTTCGATCGGTCGCGTCAACTTGCGCGTGATCCGCCGCATCAACCACCACCACACCATGGCGCCCAGCAGCGCGGCCAGCGCCACCCATGCCGCCAGCCAGTTCAGGTCGGCCAGCACGTAGCCTTCGGAAGCCGACAACACGAAGGTCCAGCCGCTGCGCCCCACCGCTGCGCTATGGGTCAGAAAGCGCTCGCCGTCGGGCGCGGTATGCGAAAACGAAATCGGCTGGCCGGCCGCCACCGCGCGTTGCAATGGCCGCAGATCCGGGCGCGAACGGGCCACATAGGCGGTGAGCGAGTGGCGCAGATTGAGTGCCGGGTCGGGGCTGAAGACCAGCAGGCCTTCCGGCGACAGCAGCATCGTCTGGATGCCGATATCGCGCGGCAGCTGATCGATGATCTCGCGCAGATGCTGCAACGGCAGGTCCACGCTCACCATGCCCACCGGCGCCGTGTCCGGTGCATCGCCAGGCCGGCGCAGTGGCAGGTTGTAGCTGGTGTACAGGCCGCCGCCGTTGGCATCCAGGTAGGGCTCGGACCACCATGCGCGGCCCTCGCGCTGGGTGCGCAGATACCAGGGCATCGCGCGATAGTCGTAACCCAGTTCCAGCGCGGATTTTTCCGCGATGCGCGTGCCGCTGCGGTGCACGTACCACACAAACCCGCTGTCGCCGGCCTTCTGCGTGCGCGGCGCAATGATCAGTCGCGCCGCCCCGATATCCGGGTCGCCGGTGAGCGTGGCCAGCAGCAACGCACGCAGATTGAACGGTTGCAGCCCCACGCCGCTACTGCTGGCGGCCAGCGTGCGCCCGCTCACCTGCACCGAATCGAGCAAGGCCGCCAGGCTGCGCGCGGTCTGTTCGGTCAGGCCATCCACCTCGGTGCGCGCCGCCTCCACCAGCTCGGCGCGCGCGCCCAGGTAGAACACCGTGCCCAGCACCGTCAGCAACGCCACCAGCACCGCGGTGGCCGCCAGCAGTACACGCATGCGCAAGCTGCGGCGCCAGGGCATGCGCGCGGCGATCGATGTCTGGTGGGGCAGTGATCGCGGGCGGTGGCGCATGGCGCACTCTTCGTGGCAGCAGCTGCGCTGGATCATGGCAGCTTTGCTGCCATGCACAACTCTCTGGCAGCCTCATCCTCACGTGGTGGCGATTGACCGGCCGAACGCGAGCGGACTAGATTGGCCGCCCACCTGCCACGGAGGCCGGCCTTGCGCCAGATGTTGACCCCAAGCCTGCTGGCCCTTTTGCTTACGGCCTGTCACTCCCCGGAGACCAGCATGACCCAGACCCATTCCTCCGCCACCGAGGCCACTGCAGCAGCCGACGTTCAGGCCGGCGGCCGCGGTCTTGCCAGGTTGAATCCGAGCCCGCGCAAGGCCTACGAGGTCACGCTCACCTTGGACAAGGCGCCCGGCGCTTTTAGCCTGGTGGAGGCTGCGGCGCAATACGATGTCAGCAACGAGCAGGAATGCGGCAAGATCCAGCCGGAAACCGGCACCGCCGGCCGCATCACCAGTCAGGAAAATGTGGCGCTCAAGAAGATTTCCGAGACCGAATACCGCGGCACGGTGTATCTGGATCTGATGCAGGACGAGGACTACTACGGTCGCGGCGTGTGCCATTGGGAATTCAGCGGCGCCAGCGTGCTGCTCAAGGCCACCGGCGCCGAAGATGAGACGCGGTTCTTGTCGTTTATCGAAGCCGCAACCGTGACTGGACAGACTGCATCGAGCAAGTACTACTGGAGCGAGCGTTACCCGCGATCGGAAATGAGCGATTTTCCCGATATGGGCAAGCGCAATATCGAAGAGTTCAAGCCAGAGATTCGCGACAAGCTGTTCACCATCACGCTGGCTGCCAAGGAAGTTGCGCCATGAGCATTCCTTCAACGCAATACGCCGGTCTCTCCGATGACGTTTATAAGGATCGTGCAGTAGGCCGCCGCGCCCCGGGGCAAGAAGAGATCGTGACAATCGAAGGACAGCGCTACGCTGTCCTCGAGCATGTCAACAATCAATCCAGCGGCTACCAGGGCACGATCTATCGACGTGAGGGGAGTGGCGAAATCGTTGTTGCGCATCGGGGCACCGAAGGTGCGGCCAACGACATTCTCACTGACGCCACCATGGTCACCTCGCGGACTAATCCGCAGGCAGCCGATGCGTTGGCATTGACCAAGCATGCCCTGGGGTACGCGAAGGAATTCGGTAAGGAAGAAGGACGTACGCCGGAAGTCACCGTCACCGGCCATTCGCTCGGCGGCGCGCTTGCGCAGGTGTCCGCACACCACTACGGCCTCAAGGGCGAAACCTTCAACGCGTATGGCGCGGCAAGCCTGAGTTACCGGATTCCGGAAGGTGGCAATAGCGTGATCAATCATGTCATGGCATCGGACCCGGTCAGCGCGGCATCGCCGCACTTCGGGCAGGTGCGCATGTATGCCAAGCCCGATGAGATCGCCACCTTGAGCGGTGCCGGCTACAGCAACAGCAAGGCCAACTTCCTGATTCCCGATTACCCGCTGGTTGCGGCCGGCGGTTCGCTCGGTGCGCACAAGCTGGGCAACTTTCTGGGCGAACATTCTGCGCTCAGGGACCCCAACGCGCGCCCGCTCGCCGAGCAGAACAAGCGCATGATCGACGAGTACCGCAGCGATGTGGACGGGCTGCGCACCGGTACCACCATCCTCACGCGCAGCGCGCGCGGCCTCGGCCAGGACGCCATCGACGCCATCCGCGGCCCGCTCGCGCCGGGCGAGCCGGCCAAACGCGACGCACGCGAGCATGGCAACGGCCACACCTCCTTGCGGATCGATCAACCCGGACACGTGGGCAATGGCTTGTTCCAGGATGCCCAGCGCGGCGTGCACGCGCAGGACGCACGTGCCGGGCGCACGCCCGACCAGCACAGTGCGCAGTTACCCGGTTCGCTCGCATCGGAAATGCACGCCGCCGGTGGCCAGCGCATCGATGCGGTGATGATGAGCCCGGATGCCGCACGCACCTTCGCCGTGCAGGGCCGCGTCGACGACCCGGCACAGCTGCGCGTGAGCGTGGACACCATGACGGCAATGAATACTCCGCTGGAACAGAGCAGCCAACGCGTTGCCGAAAACGCGGCGCGTCAGTCGGTGGTATTGGAACAGCAACAATCGCAGACCCAGCAACAGCAGCAGGGCGCACGCGCCATCGGCTAAGGGGAGCGGGGCATGGGGCCGCCGCGTTTGTGTGCAGTGCCACACCACGCTGCCGCCCATGCCGCACGCCGCCCGGACTGCACATCGCCACCATCCAACGCTGCATCAAGACGCCGGGCCTGCCCGGCGTTTTTGCGTTCGTTCGCGCAATAACGCGCACCGCTGCTGCTGCATCTGCACAACAACCGGCCCGCAGCAGGTGTGCGAACGCAAGGTTTTCCTGCGTCGAGATATGCCACAACTCCTCCGTACCTATGGAAGGTCTGAACAACGAGACCTGACAGGGCGGAAGGTGGCGTCGTTCCGAAGAGTGGCTTTTGGAACTTCGGAATTTCGCCATTTCTGGCGCTTTCCGCGGGAATTTCCCGGTTCACAGACGCACGCTCCCCATCGCC
>NZ_JAGHWR010000020.1:60768-147721 GCF_017746155.1 Xanthomonas sp. D-36-1 | reverse complement strand
ATCACGGCGGGCTTGCCGCGCCACTCGATGATCTGCTCCAGCGATCGGATCACACGGGCTGACGGCAGCGACAGATCCACCTCGATCTTCTTGAGCCGGCGGTTCTCCTCCTCCAGCTCCTTCATGCGCGCGACCATGGACACGTCCATGCCGCCGAACAAACAGCACAAGATTCACTTAATGAAAATGCTGCTCAAACAGAAAGCATGAAACTGCGATCAGAACTCATGTCCGCGCTTAAGCAGCATATCGTTAACGCCCATCTAAGCCAATCACAAGCTGCCCAAGTTTTCGGCGTAACGCAGCCCCGAATTTCTGATCTTACGAGAGGCAAGGTCGATCTGTTTGGACTAGATGCACTGGTGAATATGGCAGCAACAGCGGGCCTACACGTGGAAATGCACGTTCGAAGAACGGCATGATTTCAACACCCATCAGCACGAACAATAAACCGGAACGGCCCGCTTGGGCCGTGGTCATTTCCGGGCAAAGACTATGGCGCTCATCTTCTCTCGAATCTGAGCCTGCAATTCCCTGAATTCGATCATCACGCTTTCGACGTCGATGGGCCTTGCGCCTTGGCCTCGCTTTTCCGCAAGCCAGAGTTTCAACAGGCCAGCAACCCGCCCGAGGTCGCCAGTGACCTTGGCCAAGCCTGCAACTGCTTGCAGGTCAACAACCGACCGGATTGGTTCATTCAAGCCAACAGCCCGCAGGAACGCCGACTGAGACATGCCCGCTTGCGCGGCACGCTCTACCATCTTGGCCCGCTCGTCCTCGGTCACGAATACCCCACAAATGAAAGAGAGATGCGGGCTCTGTGGCACATGAATCTCAAAATCACCCCTCAGAGGGCGGTCTCCGAAGTGTCCACTCGTCAATCATGTCTGCCCAATCCTGTAGCATCGCCCGGCGCTGATCGCGGTACTCGGCCTTGTTGTAGACGGCTCGCACGCCCTTCTGTTCGTGCGCAAGGCACTTCTCGATCCAGTCAGTGTTGTAACCAGCCTCATGCAGCAGCGTACTGGCCGTACGTCGCAAGTCGTGCGGGCCGAACTTGCCAAGCGACTGCCCTTCTTTCTGCGCCAGACGATAGGTCAGCGTGAGCACCTGATTGAGCGTAGCGCTGCTCATTGGCAAGTCCGAGTCATAGCGCGAAGGCAGAACGTACTCCGAGCCGCCCGCGAATGTTTTCAAGGCTATGAAAATATCCAGAGCCTGCTTCGACAGGAACACCAAATGGGGATTGCGGCGCTTCATCCTCTCTTTGGGAATTGTCCATAGCGCTTCAGTGAAATTGATCTCACTCCAGGTCGCATTTGTCAGTTCACTTTTGCGCACCATGGTGAGCAACAGTAACTTAGCCGCAACACGCACCGAAGAAGCAGTACCAATGCGTTCCATGTACTGATACATCAAGGCGATTTCATCAGGAGTCAAGGCCCGGTCGCGCGGCTCAAATTTTGCGATGCTGGTAGGCCGCACCAGATCAGCCGGGTTTTCAACCTTCTGACCACGCTCGATTGCCCATCGAAAGACCTGCATCACAATCTCTCGCGAGTGAACTGCTGTTGCCGGAGCACCTCGCTCCACGATGCTGTCAGTCAGCGTTCGCAGGTCCTCATGCGTAATTTCAGCGAGTTTCTGGTTGCCAAATTTCGGCTTTAGCTCCCGTTCGAAAACCGAACGCCGCATATCGCGGGTGGAATCAGCCATTTGGTACCCACGCAGCCATTTATCAGCCCAAGCCCCGAACGTCTCCGCATCCCTGACGCGGCCTTTTTCTCTGGCCTTCTCTTTGGCTGGTGACTTCCCAGCGGCGATCATCTTTTTTGCCTCGCCGAGCCGTTCCCGGGCTTCCGCTAGGGTGATACCCCCTACACCGTAACGGCCGAAGGTGATGGTCTCCTGCCTGCCGTGGATCGAGTAGTTGTAGCGGAATGAAATCGACCCCGCCGGGGTGATAGCTACATAGAGACCGTCACGGTCGTTCACTTTGTAGAGCTTGTCTTTCGGCTTGATGTTACGCAGCTTGGTATCGGTCAGCATGGTCAGGGCGGGTTTCCTCTAAAAAATACCATGCTCAATCCGCATCGCGTTGATTCTATAAAAACCTTATAAATCAATACTTTAACGTAAATCGATACCATGACCATCTGGTTAGAAGAGGCATGGTATCGAGCGCCGAACATGGCATTGGGGTCAGATCGTACCATCTACCATGCCATAAAAACGGGGTGCTTGGCGATGCGAAAACTTGCCAGATAGTGCGGAGCCGAAAACGCAAAAAGCCCGCAGTTACGCGGGCTTCAGGGGTGTTTCATGCCACTTGCTGCCGGTCTATGCCGGACGCGGGATCATTCCCACTCGATCGTCGCAGGCGGCTTGCCGGAAATATCGTAGACCACCCGCGAAACGCCGCGCAGCTCGTTGATGATGCGGTTGCTCACCGTGCCGAGGAAGTCGTACGGCAGGTGCGCCCAGTGCGCGGTCATGAAGTCGATGGTCTCCACCGCGCGCAAGGCGATCACCCATTCGTAGGCGCGTGCATCGCCGACCACACCGACCGATTTCACCGGCAGGAACACCGCGAAGGCCTGGCTGGTCTTGTCGTAGAGATCGGCCTTGCGCAGTTCGTCGATGAAGATCGCATCGGCCTTGGCCAGCAGCTCGGCGTACTCGCGCTTCACCTCGCCGAGGATGCGCACGCCCAGGCCCGGGCCCGGGAACGGGTGGCGATACACCATCGTGCGCGGCAGGCCAAGCTCGACGCCCAGGCGCCGCACTTCGTCCTTGAACAATTCGCGCAACGGTTCGACCAAGCCCAGCTTCATGTGCTCCGGCAGGCCACCAACGTTGTGATGGCTCTTGATCACGTGCGCCTTGCCGGTCTTGCTGCCGGCCGACTCGATCACATCCGGGTAGATCGTGCCCTGTGCCAGCCACTTGGCATTGGCCAGCTTGCTGGACTCTTCGTCGAAGATGTCCACGAACAGGTTGCCGATGATCTTGCGCTTGGCTTCCGGGTCGCTCACGCCTTCCAGCTTGGCGAAATAGCGGTCGGCCGCGTTGATGCGGATCACCTTGACGCCCATGTGCTCGGCGAACATCGCCATCACCTGGTCGCCTTCCTGCCAACGCAGCAAGCCGGTATCGACGAACACACAAGTGAGCTTGTCGCCGATCGCCTTGTGCAGCAGCGCGGCAACCACCGACGAATCGACGCCGCCGGACAGCCCGAGAATCACTTCGTCGTCGCCCACCTGTTCGCGTACGCGCGCGATCTGGTCCTCGATGATGTTGGCCGCAGTCCACAGCGTCTGGCAGCCGCAGACATCCACCACGAAGCGACGCAGCAAGGTCTGGCCCTGCAAGGTATGCGTCACCTCCGGATGGAACTGCACGCCGTACCAGCGCTTGGCTTCGTTGGACATCGCCGCCACCGGGATGCGGTCGGTCGTGGCGGTAATGGTGAAGCCCGGCGGCACCTGCGACACGTGGTCGCCGTGGCTCATCCAGACGTTCAGGCGCGACGCGCCTGCGTGATCGGTCAGCCCAGAGAACAACGCGTCGGCGGCGACCACCTCGACTTCGGCATGGCCGAATTCGCGCTGGTCGGCGGCTTCGGTGGCCCCACCCAACTGCGCGGCGAGCGTCTGCATGCCGTAGCAGATGCCGAACACCGGCAGGCCGCTATCGCACACTTCCTGCGGCGCCACCGGCGCGCCAGGCAACGTGGTCGACTCCGGGCCACCGGACAGGATGATGCCCTTGGCACCGAAACCGGCAATCTCCGACGGATCGTGATCCCATGCCCAGATCTCGCAATAGACCCCGATCTCGCGGATGCGCCGCGCAATCAGCTGGGTGTACTGCGCGCCGAAATCGAGGATGAGGATCTTGTCGGTATGGATGTTGGTCATTGAGAGCCGGGAATCGAGAATCGGGATTGGGGAATCGCAACAGCAAACGCAGCACCAGCCGCTATCGGACGAGGAAGCGGCGGGCTCTTACGATTCCCGATTCGCGATTCCCCATTCCCGATCATCCAGCGCGATAGTTCGGCGGCTCTTTGGTGATCTGCACGTCGTGCACGTGGCTTTCGCGCTGACCGGCGCCGGTGATCTTGACGAACTTGGGCTTGCTGCGCATTTCTTCGATGGTGGCGCAGCCCACATACCCCATGGTCGCGCGCAGGCCACCGATGAGCTGATGGATGATGCCGCCGACCGGGCCGCGATACGGCACGCGGCCCTCGATGCCTTCGGGAACCAGCTTGTCGGCATCGGAAGCATCCTGGAAATAGCGGTCCTTGGACCCCTTTTCCATCGCACCCAGGCTGCCCATGCCGCGGTAGCTCTTGTAGCTACGGCCCTGGAACAGTTCGACCTCACCCGGTGCTTCTTCGGTACCGGCCAACAGGCCGCCGACCATCACCGTCGAGGCACCGGCCACCAGCGCCTTGCCGATATCGCCGGAATAGCGGATGCCGCCATCGGCAATCAATGGAATGCGGTCCTGCAGCGCCTCGGCCACCATGTCCACCGCAGTGATCTGCGGCACGCCCACGCCAGCAACCACACGCGTGGTGCAGATCGAGCCCGGGCCCACGCCAACCTTGACCGCGTCCGCGCCGGCATCCATCAATGCCAATGCCGCATCGCCGGTGACGATGTTGCCGCCGATCACCTGCAGCTGCGGATAGGTCTTTTTGACCCACGCCACGCGATCGATCACGCCCTGCGAATGGCCGTGCGCGGTATCGACAATCACCACGTCCACGCCGGCTGCGGCAAGCAGCTCGATGCGCTGTTCGGTATCGCCGCCCACGCCCACCGCCGCGCCCACCAGCAAGCGCTTGGCGCTGTCCTTGGCCGCATTGGGGTTATCGGTCTTCTTCTGGATGTCCTTGACCGTGATCAGACCGCGCAGCTCGAAGCTGTCGTTGACCACCAAGACCTTTTCGATACGGTTGCGATGCAGCAGCTCGAGCACTTCCTCATCGCTGGCGCCCTCGCGCACGGTGATCAGGCGGTCCTTCTTGGTCATGATGTGGCGGACCGGATCGTCGAGCTTCTTTTCGAAGCGCATGTCGCGGCTGGTGACGATACCGACCAGTTCGCTGCCATCCACCACCGGCACGCCGGAGATGTTGCGCGCGCGCGTCAGCGCCAGCACTTCGCCGATGGTCGTGTCCGGGCTGACGGTGAACGGCTCGGTGATCACGCCGGATTCGAACTTCTTGACCCGCGCCACTTCGCCGGCTTGCTGTTGCGGGGTCAGGTTCTTGTGGATGATGCCGATGCCGCCCAGCTGGGCCATGGCCACCGCAAGACGGTGTTCGGTCACTGTGTCCATCGCCGCCGACAGAATCGGTAGTTTCAGGCGCAGGTCGCGCGTCAGCCGGGTTTCCAGGCTGACGTCCTTGGGCAGGACGATCGAGTGAGCAGGGACGAGCGAGACGTCGTCGTAGGTAAGAGCTTCAGCCTGGATGCGTAGCATCGGCGGACCCGAGTTTGGGGAAGCGCGGCATTTTAACGCATTGGGGCCGGGATTGGGGAGTCGGAATTCGCAACAGCGTCGCGTTGCACCGCCCACCGTTCGCCTGTTTGCCGATTGCCGGCCGATCTCGGATGCAATCCGGATCAGCCGATGCATGCACTTCGCCGTTGCCTTTAACGAATCCCGGATCCAGAATCCTGAATCCCGGCCGCATCAGCGGCCTCGATGGTGTTCTGCATCAGCGTGGCCACCGTCATCGGCCCGACCCCGCCCGGCACCGGGGTGATCCAGGCCGCGCGCTGCGCGGCGGCGTCGAAGCCGACATCGCCCACCAGGCGCCCATCATCGAGCCGGTTGATGCCGACATCGATCACCACCGCACCCGGCTTGACCCATTCGCCCGGAATCAGCCCCGGGCGGCCGACTGCCACCACCAGGATGTCCGCATTGCGCACGCTGGCTTCCAGCACATCGGGCGGGGTGAATTTGTGGCAACTGGTGACCGTGCAGCCGGCGATCAACAGCTCCAGCCCCATCGGCCGGCCAACGTGATTGCTCACGCCCACGATGGTGGCGTTGCGGCCGCGCACCGGCTGGTCGGTGTGGCCGAGCAAGGTCACGATGCCGCGCGGCGTGCACGGGCGCAGCCCGAATTCGCGCAAGGCCAGATGCCCGACATTCTGCGGATGGAATCCGTCCACGTCCTTGCGCGGGTCGATGCGCTGAATCAGCCGGTTGGCATCGGGAATGCCCGGCAGCGGCAGCTGGATCAGAATGCCGTGGATCTTGGGGTCGGCATTGAGCTCATCGATCAGCGACGCCAACTGGGCTTCGCTGGTGCCCTGCGGCAGGTCGTAATCGAAGGCTTCGATGCCGACCTTCTCGGCCGCGCGCCGTTTGTTGCGCACATACACCGACGATGCCGGATCGCCACCGACCAGCACCACCGCCAGCCCGGGGCGCGCCTTGCCGGCCGCCACCCGCGCGTCCACCCGCAGCTTCAATCCGTCGAGCAATTCCTCGGCAATGCGGCGACCATCGAGAAGGCGGGCCGAAGCGGAGGCAGCTGGCGCAGAAGCGGTCATGGGGCGTCAGGTGTAGAGTCGAAGGCCGTCTATTGTCCCCGATTCCGCCATGACCGACACCACCTCACGCTCCGATTCGAGCACCACTTCGATCGAAGCGGCAGCATTTCGCCGTCTGCTGCAGCATCTCAACCAGGACCGCACCGATGTGCAGAACATCGATCTGATGATTCTCGCCGGCTTCTGCCGCAACTGCCTGGGCGATTGGTACCGCGAAGCGGCCGAAGCGCAAGGCCAGGCCATGACCAAAGAGCAGGCGCGCGAAGCCGTTTACGGCATGCCATTTGCCCAATGGAAACAGCAGCATAAAAAAGACGCCACGCCCGAACAACTGGAAGCCTTCGCCGCCGCCCAGCGCAAGCATGGCTAGGCAGGCATCAGTGAGCGCGTCTGCCAAGATGTCCCGAGCGGTCTGTGGCTGGAGGTGGGCGCGCTGAGAAGCCGGAGCGCACGAGCGCCCCATACCGTGCAGGCGTGGCGCGCCCGACGCTCGCGCGGTGGCGTGTGTCCGCTCCCAGTGGCCAGCAAGACGTAGCGAACCATCGTCCAATCGCGGCAATCGCACCGTACGAATGGCGCATCGCATCGCGCACTGGCCATCTCGCGTAGCGTCTGCGCAGCGGTGTTGTCGGCTGCCCTAGGAGCGTGTCATGCACGTTGAGATGAGATGCGTTGGCCGCCAGCGGTGCGGAGCGGATTCTGGCTGGCGTCGGCTTGGCTGGCGCCAAGGCAAGCCGCGCGGCGCCCGCGCCGTACCGCTGACGGCCAACCCGCCGGGAAGCGCCCTGTGGCGCGCCGATACCGTGTTGCGCGCCTTGTCTCGACGCGCCACAGCACGCTTCGCACTGACCTCAACGTACATGACACGCTCTAGTCGCGCGTCTGCGTCTGTACTTGTCCAGCCTGCGGTACCGCATCGGGATTCAGGGTGCGACTGCCGCGGCGCGGCCGCGTGAACGGCGTGGGCCGGGGTGCGGTAGGCACGGTGTTGCCATACATCAGCCTGGCTCCGGCCCGTGCATCGCCGGCAGTGATCTCCAGTTCGAAACGCTCGGCATCACGGCGGCGGACCTCACGCGAAATCATGCCAGCTTCGTCCTCGTCCACACCCAGTTCCACCAGCGCCACTTTGCCGAAGATCACCGCCGACTCGAAGGTCTCGCGGATCTGGTAATCCACTCCCGCCGCGACCAACTGCAGCGAATGCTGGCGGTCGTACGAACGCACCAGCAGCTTGGCATGCGGAAACTCTCGCGTCGCCAGCTCGACGATGCGATTAGCTGCCTCTTGATTGTCGACGCACACCGCAATCGCACGTGCGCTGTGTGCGCCGGAGGCGTGCAGCACATCGAGCCGGGTGCCGTCGCCGTAGTAGATCTTGAAACCGAATTCTTCCGCGCTTTGGATCATCTCAATGTCGTTATCGATGATGGTCACATCCACATCGCGCGCCAGCAGCGACTGACTGGCCACCTGCCCAAAGCGCCCGAAGCCGATGATCAACACGCTACCGGTCTGGCCGCTGGCTGCTTCCACCCCATCCAGCGAGATCGCCGCTGCCGGCGTCAGCCGCCGTTGCAGCAGCACGAACAACGGGGTCAGTGCCATCGACAACACCACGATGGCGGTCAGGCTGGCATTGACCTGGGCATCGATGACGCCCGCTGCCGACGCGGCGGCAAACAGCACGAATGCGAACTCGCCGCCTTGTGCCATCAGCACACCACGGTCCAACGCCTGGCGATGGTCACTGCGCATCATCCGCGCCACCGCATAGATGCACACGCCCTTGCCCACCATCAGGGCCAGCACGCCCACCACGATCAGGCGCCAATCGGCCGCGACCACACGCACGTCCAGGCTCATGCCGACACCGAGAAAAAACAACCCCAGCAGGATGCCGCGAAAGGGTTCGATATCCGCTTCGATCTGATGCCGGAACGTGGACTCGGACAACAGCACGCCGGCCAGGAACGCCCCCATCGCCATCGACAGCCCGCCCACCTGCATCAACAGCGCTGCGCCCAGCACCACCAGCAATGCTGCTGCGGTCATCACTTCGCGCGCCTTGGACGCGGCCAGGATGCGGAACAAGGGATTGAGCAGCCAACGCCCGGCCACCAGCAAGCCGACGATGCAGGCCAGACCGATGCCGATGCCCTGCCAACGCTGCGATGCGGCCTGCGGGTCGCCGCTGGCTCCCATCCAGGCCACGATCGCCAGCAACGGCACGATCAACAGATCTTCGAAGAGCAGGATCGCCACGATCTTCTGCCCCGGCGGCAAGGCGACGTCACCGCGCTCGGCCAACAACTGCATCACCACCGCGGTGGAGGTCAGCACAAAACCGGACGCCGCCACGAAGGCCACCGGTAGCGCAAAGCCGAGCAACATGCCGACGCCGGTCAACACCAGCGCGCAAACCGCGATCTGCAGCGTGCCAAGTCCGAAGATTTCCTTGCGTAAACTCCACAGGTGCGAGGGGCGCATTTCCAGCCCGATCACGAACAGAAACATCACCACGCCCAACTCGGCCACATGCAGGATGGCTTGCGGCTCGTTGAACAGGCCCAAACCGAACGGACCAATGGCAAGTCCCGCTGCCAGATAACCCAACACCGAGCCCAGGCCGAGACGACGGAACACCGGGATCGCAACCACGGCAGCGCCGAGCAGCACCACCACGTTGATCAGTTCACTGGATTCGGCAGGTTGGCTCATGCCCGGATTCTAGCGGCACCAGCGCGGCCTCGGCCTGCATCAGGGTGCGCATCTTTGCCCGCGCTTGGCGTTGCCAAGCCGGGCTCTGCAGACGCGACAATGCGTACGACAAGCTCCCAAACGACGAACGACGCCAGCTGGCGTCGTTCGTAGAAACAGCGATCAGGCAACAATCAGCCGCGCGCGTCGGCCTGGGCCAGTGCTTCGCGCAGGATTTCCTTCGCTGGGCCGCCATGCTTTTCGTGCTCGAGCGCAAAATGCACGGTTGCCTCGATCAGGCCGATATGCGCGCCGCAATCGAAACGGCGACCCTCGAAGCGGAAGGCATCGACCTGCTCTTCCTTCAGCAACTCGGCGATCGCATCGGTGAGCTGGATTTCACCGCCTGCGCCTGCACCGGTGGCTTCGAGCAGGTCGAAGATCTTGGGGCTCAGCACGTAACGACCGACCACGGCCAGGTTGCTTGGCGCGACTTCCGGCTTGGGCTTTTCGACGATCGCGTTGATGCGGCCCTTGCGGCCGTCGAATGCGTAGGTGGAAACGATGCCGTAGCTGGCGGTCTTGTCGTGCGGCACGTCTTCCACGGCGATCACGCTGCCGCCCGAGGCTTCCGCCACGTTGGCCATCTGGGTCAACGCAGCATCGCCGCGGTTCCACATCAGATCGTCCGGCAGCAACACCGCGAACGGTTCGTTACCGACAACGGCCTTGGCACACAACACCGCATGGCCCAGGCCGAGCGCCTCTGCCTGCGTGACAAAAATGGCGCGAACGCCCTCCGGCAATGCATGGCGCACCAGCTCCAGCTGCTCCAGCTTGCCTGCACGCTCCAGCTTCTGCTCGAGCTCATAGGCCTTGTCGAAGTAATCAGCAATGGAGTGCTTGTAGCGGTTGGTCACGAAGATCAGCGTATCGCAACCAGCCTGGATGGCTTCGTCGACGGCGTACTGGATCAATGGCTTGTCGATGATTGGCAGCATTTCTTTCGGCACGGTCTTGGTTGCCGGAAGAAAGCGGGTCCCAAGACCTGCGACGGGGAATACGGCCTTGCGAATACGCTGGCTCATTACAGTCTTCTGACCTCACGTGCGGGGAATGGAACGACCGTATCAGATCGCGCGTCGACTTTCCGTCGAGCAGCCGCAAAATCCGGCATCAAGCTGCCCAATACAGTCTCCATCGCCTTGATGTCATAGCGGTTAACGGCCTCGCGCAAGCGCGTGACCAGCTGCAGCACCTGCTCATGCGAGAACTCGCGCACACCGGCTTCCAGGATCTTGGGGTGCGCGGTGGGACGATAGTCTTCGTCGGAATAGAACAGCGTCTCGTGCAATTTCTCGCCCGGACGCAGGCCGGTATAGAGAATCGCCACGTCCTTGCCCGGCTGCTTGCCGGCCAGACGGATCATCTGCTCGGCAAGCAGTCGAATCGGCACCGGCTCGCCCATGTCCAGTGTATAGATCGCACCATGCGACGCGGATGCAGCTGCCTGGATGACCAACTGGCAGGCTTCGGGGATGGTCATGAAGTAACGCGTCACATCCGGATGCGTCACGGTTACCGGGCCGCCCTGGCGGATCTGTTCGCGGAACAACGGCACCACGCTGCCGGCCGAATCCAGCACGTTACCGAAGCGCACGGTGATGAAGCGCGTCGGCGCATCGCGCGCGTCGAGGCTTTGGCAGATCATTTCTGCATAGCGCTTACTTGCGCCCAGCACGTTGACCGGCTCGACCGCCTTGTCGGTGGAGATGAAGACGAAGGTTTCGATACGTGCACGCTGGCAGGCGCGCGCCACGTTCTCGGTCGCTAGCACGTTGTTGCGCACCGCCTCGCGCAACTGCTCTTCCAGCAACGGCACCTGCTTGTAGGCGGCTGCATGGAAGACCGCATCCGGCGTGGCAGTGTTCAACGCATGCGCCACGACCGCCGGGTCGCCGCAATCGCCCAACACGCGCACCACTTCGATATCCGGGAACAGCCGGCGTAGATCCGAGTCGATGGTCAACAGCGCCAGCTCGTCGATTTCCAGCAGGACGATCCGACGCGCGCCGTGGCGCGCGCACTGGCGGCAGACTTCCGAACCGATCGAACCGCCGGCACCGGTCACCATCACGGTCTTGTTGGTCAGCCAGTCGCGGATCAGGCGCCAGTCGGGCGTGACCGGCTTGCGGTTGAGCAGGTCCTCGATCGCGACCTCCTTCAACTCGCCCGGCAACGAGCGCCCCTCCAGTACGTTGATCAGCTTGGGCACCATGCGGAACGGCAGGCCAGTGCTTTCGCAGATCGCCACGACGCGCTGCATGCCAGAGGCGTCCAGCGACGGGATCGCGATCACCAGCAACTTGGCGGCGGTCTCCTTGGCAATGGCGGCGGCCTGATCCAGATTGCCCAGCACGTTGAGACCCTGGATCTTGGCCCCATGCAGGTTATTGGCGTCGTCCAAATACCCGACCGGCACAAATGCGCCGGTGCGACGCAGATCGCGCACCAACCCTTCAGCAGCGCGACCAGCACCAAGGATCAGCACGCGCTGCGCGGCATCTCCGGAGTGCGCAATCTGATAATCCTTCCAGGCCCGATACAGCAAACGGGGCGTACCCAGCATGGCCGACAAGGCAAATGGATAGACCACCAGCACCGACAGCGGCACGCCATCCAGACGGTCGTACGCCAGCGCCAGCACGATCGCGACCAGTCCAAGAAAACTCGCCTTGAAAATGTTCCACAGGTCCGGCACCGAGGCGAAGCGCCACAACCCGCGGTACAACCCCATCTTCCAGAACACCAGGCCCTGCGCCACCAACACCACCGCGGTGCGCCAGTCCCACAGCGGCAGATCCGGCGCGTCACGTAGCATCGAATAGCGACCGGCATGCAGCAGCTGCCAGCACACCCACACCATCAGCAGGTCATGTACCACGACCGCTATCTGCGGCAGGGCCTTGGTCAAACGGTCACGCCAGGAAATCATAAAAGTCCATTAGTCAGGAATTGCGCAGTCCATCGCGCAGAAAAAGCCAGATTGCAGTGGCGCCCATGCCCCACACCAGCGCGCCGGACACCTGCAGCCAGAACGGATCATGACGGATTAACAGGTACAAGCAGACGGCAATGAGGCTGAACGCGAAATAAACGCACGTTACCGGGACGTGCGTCTCAAGACGACGCGCCAGACGTTGGTACAGATGCTGGGCATGTGGCTCCCACCAGCGTTGCCCGGACAGCATGCGAGCAAGCAGCGTGAAGCCGGCGTCTACAAGAAAGGCCGTCAACGGGAACCAGCTGATCCACCAGCTCACCTGACCACTCGCCACGTTCAGCGCCAGCAGCGCCGCCAGCACGTAGCCGAGCGCGCCACTGCCGCCATCGCCCATGAAGATGCGCGCACGTGGGAAATTGAACGGCACAAACCCGAGGCACGCGGCTGCAATCGCCAGACCTGCCCACGACCAACCGGCAGGCGCTACCAGCGAGAATCCCAGCGCGGCCAACGCCGCCTGGGTGCTGGCGAGCCCATTGATGCCATCCATGAAATTCCAGACATTGATCAACACCACGGACGCAGCGGCAGTCAGCACTCCATCCCACACGCTGCCCGTCGCGTGCCAAACCAAGGCGCCCAATGCCGCCGATGCGGCCAGGTGAATCGAAAACCGCAGCCTTGCCGAAAGCGGACGGTGGTCGTCCCACCAGCCCACGCCGGCCACTGCGACCAAGCCCGCTGCGAACCAGCAGACCGTCAACCGGGATGTCGGCCATAGCGCGCACGCCGCAACGCAGCCCAGCAAGATTGCCGCCACAATCGCCATGCCGCCACCGCGCGGGGTCGCCACCAGGTGGCTACGCCGTTCACCGGGATGATCGAGCAGACGCCGGTGCAAGGCATAGCGCCGCAGCCCCCAGGTGCCCAGTGCCGCGACCAGCAGGTGCAGCGCGCACCACAGCCACGCCATCAGACCACCGCGTAGTTCAACAGCGGTTTGACCGTACCCCATTCCTTGCAGCTCGGGCATTGCCAGTGATGCGTCTTGGCACCGAAGCCGCAGCGCGTGCATCGGTAGCTCGGATTGCGCACCAGCAACTGGTCGGTGATGTGCTTGAGGTCCTGCAGGGTGCCGACCGGGTCGCTCCCCTCGGCCAGGGTGAGATCGATCAATGCCGACTCACCACGCACCGACGGCCGATCCTTGAGCTGGCGGCCAAGATAGGCAAGCGCAGGCGCGACGCCATCCTGGGCTTCCATCAACTGGGTCAGCGCCAGCACCGGAGCGATGCCGCGATAGTGCTCGGTCATCTCCGACAGGAAGTTGCGCGCGCCGGCGATATCGCCGACCCGTCGATACGCGGCCATCAATGCAGGAATGATCTCGGGCAGGTATTCCGGATCATGCCGGGCAGCCCGTTCGAACGCGCGCACCGCCGCTTCGTCGTGACCGCGCTCGGCTTCGATGCGTCCTTCCAGAATGCCGGCACGCACGGAAGTGCCATCGGCCTGGTAGGCACGTGCGATCGCTTGGAGTGCATCGTCGGTTTTGCCCAGGCCGCGATAGCGATCAGCCAGTTCGCATTCGAATTGCGAGATCAGCTTGCCCATCGGCTCGCCGGTCACCTCTTCATAGCGGGTGGCGTTGTCGATCGCCTTTTCCCAATCGCGCTCGGCCTGATAGATACCGATCAGGTGACGCAGCGCCTGCGGCGCGCGCTGGTCAAGTTGCGCCAACTCCGTAAAGACCGTTTCGGCACGATCCAGCAGACCCGACTTCATGTAGTCCTCGCCGAGCGCCAGCAAGGCCTGGACGCGCTGCTGATCGGTCAGGTCGCCACGCTGCACCAGGCCCTGGTGCAGGCGGATCGCACGGTCCACTTCACCACGGCGGCGGAACAGATGCCCCAACGCGACCTGGGTCTCGAAGGTTTCCTTGTCCAGTTCGGCGATGTGCAAAAACAGCTCGATCGCCTTGTCCGGCTGTTCGTTGAGCAGATAGTTCAACCCGCGGAAATAGGTACTGGAAAGACGACTGACCTGCGTGTCGCCATGGCGTTGACCGCCACGACGGCCGACGATCCAGCCGCCTAGCGCAGCCAGCGGCACGAACAGGAAGAACCAGATCCACTCGGTCAGAAATTCCATACGTCGTTACAGTCCATCGATGGGGCGCGGCTCGACGGTCGCAGGCGTGACAGCCCTGGCGTCGGCGCGACTGACCGCAACAGCCTTGTTGGCCTGGCGCAGTTTGGAATAGAGGGGAATGACCACACTGACCAGCACCATGCCGGCACCGACCAGCAGCGCGACGATGATCGCGACGCCTGAACTGGTATGCACGCTGGAGAACAGAAAATCGAGCGTGACGTCCTGGGAATTGACCGCACCGATGATCAGACCGACCAGCAGGAAGGCCAACATCACCAGCAAGCGAAGCACCTTCATGGCGAGACTCCGTCGGGAGGCGGACTAGCTTAACCGAGACCACATAAACGCAGCGCCAGAATGGCTTCAGTCTGCCGTATCGGCCACATCCACAGGCACCACGGAGCTGACACGCTCACGCAATTCCTTGCCCGGCTTGAAGTGGGGTACATGCTTGCCCGGCAGCGCGACCGACTCGCCGGTCTTAGGGTTACGTCCCAACCGTGGCGGACGGTAATGCAGCGAAAAACTGCCGAACCCGCGAATTTCGATCCGATCGCCATCGGAGAGCGCCTGGCCCATCATTTCCAGCAGCGACTTGACTGCCAGATCCACGTCGTCCGACTTCAGATGCGCTTGGCGTCGCGCCAGGATTTCAATCAATTCGGACTTGGTCATGGGAGACTTGCTTTTTTCGACTGACACATCGGAATCGGCCCGGGCAAGCCCGGGCCGATCCGTTACGCTCTTGCGAGCGCTACGCGCTTACTCGGACTTGTTGTTGTTCAACTGCGCACGCAGCAGCGCGCCCAGCTGAGTCATGCCGCCCGACGCGGAGGCGGACTGGTAGTCCTCCAACGTTTCGCGCATTTCGGCATCGTCCTTGGCCTTGATCGACAGCTGCAGGGTGCGGCCCTTGCGGTCCATGCCCACGAACTTGGCTTCGATCTTGTCGCCGACCTTCAGGTGCTGGGTGGCGTCGTCGACGCGCTCGTTGGCGATGTCGCGTGCAGCGACGTAGCCTTCGATGCCGTCGGCCAAGTCGATCGTGGCGCCCTTGGCATCCACTTCACGCACCACGCCTTCGACCTTCGAACCCTTCGGGTTGGACGCCATGTACTGACCGAACGGGTCCTGCTCCAGCTGCTTGACGCCCAGGCTGATGCGCTCGCGCTCCGGGTCCACTGCCAGCACGACGGCTTCCAGCGTGTCGCCCTTCTTGTAGTTGCGCACGACATCTTCGCCGGTGGTGTTCCAGCTGATGTCGGACAGGTGGACCAGACCGTCGATGCCGCCGTCCAGACCGATGAAGATGCCGAAGTCGGTGATCGACTTGATCTGACCGGACACCTTGTCGTTCTTCTTGTGGGTCGCAGCGAAGGTTTCCCACGGATTGGCGGCAACCTGCTTCATGCCCAGCGAGATGCGGCGACGCTCCTCGTCCACGTCCAGGACCATTACTTCGACTTCGTCACCGACCTGCACAACCTTGGACGGGTTGACGTTCTTGTTGGTCCAATCCATTTCGGAGACGTGCACCAGACCTTCGACGCCCGGCTCGATCTCGACGAATGCGCCGTAATCGGTGACGTTGGAGACCTTGCCGAACACGCGGCTGTTGGCCGGGTAACGACGGGCAATGTTGTCCCACGGATCTTCGCCCAGCTGCTTCAGGCCGAGGCTGACGCGGTTACGCTCGCGATCGAACTTCAGCACGCGCACGTCCAGCTCGTCGCCGACGTTGACGACTTCGGACGGATGGCGCACGCGCTTCCAGGCCATGTCGGTGATGTGCAGCAGGCCGTCGATACCGCCCAGGTCCACGAATGCGCCGTAGTCGGTCAGGTTCTTGACGACACCCTTCAGGATCGCGCCTTCCTGCAGCTTGTCCATCAGCTGCTCGCGCTCTTCCGAGTGCTCGCTTTCGACCACTGCACGACGCGAAACCACCACGTTGTTGCGCTTGCGGTCCAGCTTGATCAGCTTGAACTCAAGTTCCTTGCCTTCCAGGTAGGCCGGGTCGCGCACCGGGCGCACATCCACCAGCGAACCAGGCAGGAACGCGCGGACATCCTTGATGTCCACGGTGAAACCACCCTTGACCTTGCCGCTGATGCGGCCGGTGATGGTTTCGTTCTTTTCCAACGCTTCTTCCAGCTCGTCCCACACCATCGCGCGCTTGGCCTTCTCGCGCGACAACACGGTTTCGCCGAAGCCGTTCTCGATGGAATCGAGGGCGACCTTGACCTGGTCGCCTACGCCGACATCGATCTCGCCAGCGTCGTTACGGAACTGCTCGATCGGCACAATGCCTTCGGACTTCAGGCCAGCGTTGATCACCACCACGTCGCCGCGAACTTCCACGACGGTACCGGTGACGATGGAGCCCGGCTTCAGCTTCGCCAGATTGGCTTGGCTGGCTTCGAACAGTTCTGCAAAAGATTCTGTCATTTGAATTTACTCAGTTGAACACACGGGCGCCGATCGTCGGAGTGCGACAGATGCGAACCGCCCAGCCTGTTGGTCGACTCCATACAGCGAGTCGGTTAGAAGTCATAGAACTGCCACGCAGGATGCGCGACGGAGCTTTGGAACGCCTTACGGTCGGCGGGACAAACCCGCTTGCGAAACGCTTACGACGGCGCGCGGTCTGCGAGCAACCCGACCACACGCTGGACGACATCCTCGATTCCCATTCCACTGGTATCGATCAGCACGGCGTCTTCGGCCGGCCGCAATGGCGCCACCACCCGCTGCGCATCACGGGCATCACGGGCCATGATCTCGCGCAGCAGGTCGTCAAAGATAACCGAAACACCCTTTTCCATCAACTGTTTATGGCGACGGCCCGCACGTTCTTCGGCACTGGCGGTCAGAAACACCTTGTAGGCAGCATCGGGAAAGATCACCGTGCCCATGTCGCGCCCGTCGGCAACCAGCCCGGGCGCGCGCCTGAATGCGCGCTGGCGCTCCTTCAGGGCGCTGCGCACCTCGGGAATGGCCGCAATGGCCGAGGCCAGCGCACCGGTCGTTTCCAGCCGCAACTCGCTGGTCGCATCCGCGCCATTGACCAGCACGCGCAGTCCTGCCTCGCCCGCATCGTCGAATTCCACCCTGGTGTCGAAGGTGCAGCGCACCAGCGCTGCCGGATCGGAGACATCCAGGTCGGCCCAGCTCGCAGCAACCCCGACAGCGCGATACAGTGCGCCCGAATCGAGGTAGTGCCAGCCCAGCCGGGCAGCCACGATCCGGCTCACGGTGCCCTTGCCGGCGCCGGAGGGGCCATCGATGGTGAGAACGGGCGACAGGTCGGTCATTCAGGTGTCCGGAAGGTCATCAGCCGGTAGTGTAGCGCCGCTTGCAGCGATTGCGCCGCAACCACTTGAAAGCACGACGAAAAGCCGGTTAGAATCGCCGGCTTCATTCCGGGTGCACCCTCGATTGCGGGCACTCTTCCATCGAATCCAACCGTTTACGCCGAGGTGTGCCATGAAAGTCCTGTCCTCCCTGAAGTCTGCGAAGACCCGTCACCGCGACTGCAAGGTGGTCCGCCGCCGCGGTAAGGTCTTCGTGATCTGCAAGTCGAACCCGCGTTTCAAGGCGCGTCAGCGCTAAGCCTCTGCGGCGTGCGCAAGACCCGAGAAAGCCGCCTCCGGGCGGTTTTTTCTTGGCCGCTGCTTCACAGCACTGGTTGCCCTACGTCTCTGCCGCCGGCCGACCCTGGCAGGACATTGTCGTGACTGGGCCGGGGCGCTCGGGCAATCGCGGCCCCGCCAGGTCAGCCGTGTCGCAACAGCGCCTGTCGTCGTTTTTTGCTGTAATCACCACCTGAAATCTTGTCCACTGGGGAGTAGATGACATGCGTAACCGTTTGTTTGTGATGCCGCCGGTCGTGCTGACAATCGCGCTGATGGGGATCAGTGCCGTCGCTTCGGCCGATACGCTGCTGGTCGACCGCGCACAGCAGAAGCCTGCCGCTGCCCTGCCCTTGCGCGGGGAGAGCATGAGCCAGGTCGAAGGCCGCTACGGCGCGCCGCAGGAAAAGCTCGACCCGCGCGGCGGCCAGAAGCGCCAGTGGCCGACCATCCATCGTTGGGTGTATCCGGCCTTCACCGTGTACTTCGAAAAGAGCAAGGTGATCGACGTGGTCGCCAACAAGGCCGATGCCAACGAGATCGGGCCCAAGCCGCCGATCCGCTGAGACACGGCGACGGCTCGGCCGGAGGTGTTGGCATCTGTTATTCGCACGCCGGCCGTCACGATTCGCATCGCAAGCTGGACCGGGTCCGTCAGCATCCGGACATGCGTTGCTGCAATGCTGCCACAAAGCCGGGCGCGGCGAGCGGCGCCCGGATCGCAAGAGCCCGCAGCGACGTGCGGGATATCGATGAACGTGTGGGCGATGGCCCGCACACCAAGATGAGTATTTGCCTGGCATGATCGACCGTCTTCGCTTTCCCGCCGAGTGGGAACCCCAATCCGCTGTGTTGCTCGCGTGGCCGCACGCCGGTACCGATTGGGCCGAGCGCCTGGCCGATGTAGAGGAAACCTACATTGCGCTGGTCACGGCGATCTCCCGCTTCGAACCGGTGGTCGTCTGCGTGGCCGACGACGACCTGCAGATCTATGCCGAGGCGCGGCTGCGCTCGGCGCGGGTGGACATGACGCGGGTGCGTTTCGTGATCGCCGCCTACAACGACACCTGGCTGCGCGATTCGGGCCCGATCACGCTGCGCCAGGACGCCGGCTTCCGGTTGATGGATTTCCGTTTCACCGGTTGGGGCGGCAAGTTCGAAGCCAGCCTGGACGATCAGCTGGTGAGCTCGCTGGATGCCGCGCAGGTGTTCGTGCCGGCGCAGGTGGCGACGGTCGACTTCGCCCTGGAAGGCGGCGCAATCGAGACCGATGGTGCCGGCACCCTGCTGACCACCTGGAAGTGCCTGCATGAGCGCCACCCGCAGCACACGCGCGAATCGCTCAGCAGCGATCTGGCCGCCTGGCTGGCGCAGGAGCGCGTGCTGTGGCTGGATCATGGCTACCTGGAAGGCGACGACACCGACGCGCATATCGATACGCTGGCGCGCTTTGCCGGTCCGGATGCGATCGTCTATCAGGGCTGCGATGTGGCCAGCGATTCGCATTACACCGAGCTGCAGGCGATGGGCGCCGAACTGGCCGCGCTACGCACTGCCGACGGGCAACCGTATCGGCTGTTTGTGCTGCCGTGGGCACAGCCCATTCTCGACGAAGGCCGCCGGTTGGCTGCGTCGTATGCCAATTTCCTGATCGTCAACGGCGCGGTGTTGATGCCGGCCTATGGCGATGCCGCCGACGCAACCGCGCAGGCAGTGCTGGCGCAGGCGTTTCCGCAGCACGAGATCGTGCCGGTGCCGTGTCGTGCGCTGATCTGGCAGAACGGCAGCCTGCATTGCCTGACCATGCAATTGCCGGCCGGCCTGCTCGCGGCCTAATCGCAGTTGCGAACCTCGCCTGCGTCGCGGCCGCACCGACCGCGCGTGGCTTCCTGTTCCGGCCGGCAGGCCGGTGTTACGCCATGGCGCGCTACCTTAGTGCGCCACTTACGTTGGATGCTGCCATGACCCGTCATCTCCTTCCCGTCGCGCTGATCCAGGAGCGCAACCACGGCGACGCCGAGGCCAACCTGGCCGTCATCGCATCGCGCGTGGCCGAAGCCGCCGCGCAGGGCGCAAAGCTGGTGCTGCTGCAGGAACTGCACAACGGTGCGTATTTCTGCCAGCACGAGTCGGTGAACGAGTTCAACCTGGCCGAGCCGATTCCCGGTCCCAGCACCGAGCGCCTGAGCGCGCTGGCCAAGGAGCACGGCGTGGTGCTGGTCGCCTCGCTGTTCGAACGTCGCGCGGCCGGCCTGTATCACAACACTGCGGTGGTGTTCGAAAAGGACGGCCGGCTGCTCGGCAAGTACCGCAAGATGCACATCCCCGACGATCCGGGCTTCTACGAGAAGTTCTATTTCACTCCGGGCGACCTGGGCTTTACGCCGATCGATACCTCGGTGGGCCGCCTGGGCGTGCTGGTGTGCTGGGACCAGTGGTATCCGGAAGCGGCGCGCCTGATGGCGCTGGCCGGTGCGGAACTGCTGCTCTACCCCACGGCGATCGGTTGGGATCCGGAGGACCAACAGGCCGAGCAGGAGCGCCAGCGCGATGCCTGGATCCTCAGCCATCGCGGCCATGCGGTCGCCAACGGCGTGCCGGTGCTGTCGTGCAACCGCGTCGGCCATGAGCCCTCCCCGCTGGGCGCATCGGGCATCCAGTTCTGGGGCAACAGCCATGTGCTGGGGCCGCAGGGCGAGTTCATTGCCGAAGCCGGCCAGGACCCGACCGTGCTGATCTGCGATGTCGACCTGCAGCGCAGCGAACACGTGCGCCGCATTTGGCCGTTCCTGCGCGACCGCCGCATCGATGCGTACGGCGATCTGCTCAAGCGCTACATCGACTGACGCATGCCATTGGAGCTGCGTGCAGTCCGCGATGCGGACATTCCGGCGATCACCGCGATTTATGCGGAACAGATCGCCGGGGTCAACACCTACGAATACAACGCGCCATCGCTCGATGAGATGCGCGCGCGGGTGAGCGCGATCGTGGATGCGGGCTACCCCTATTTGGTGGCAGAGCTCGATGGCGTGGTCGCGGGCTATGCCTATGCCAGTGCATTTCGCGCGCGTGCGGGATATCGCTGGACGGTGGAGAACTCGATCTACCTGGCCGCCGCGATGCAGCGTCGCGGCATCGGCAAAGCGCTGCTGGGCGAGCTGATCGCGGTGTGCGAGCAGCGCGGCTTCCGGCAGATGATCGCGGTGATTGGCGATGCCGAGAATCTGGCCTCGCGCCGCTTGCATGAACGTTTTGGATTTCGCACGGTCGGAGTCTTTAACGGAATCGGCCGCAAACGCGGTCGTTGGTTGGACGGCGTGCAGATGCAACGCGCGCTCGGCTCCGGCGACACCGCCCCTCCTTCTGATGAAAAAAAGCCACATGACTGAGCAGCCCCCCCACGTTCTGGACGATGCGCTGTCCGGCCAGCCGCATCGCATCGTCGAACGCGACGGCGTGCGCTATACCCTGCTCGGCACCGCGCATGTGTCGCTGGCCAGCGTTGCCGCCGTGCAACGGGCGATCGGCAGCGGGCGTTACGACGCAGTGGCGGTGGAACTGGATGCGCAGCGCCTGCAGGCGCTCAGCGACCCGGATGCCCTCGCCCGCCTGGACCTGGTACAGGTGATCCGCAAAGGACGCGTGGCCTTGTTCGCGGCGAATTTGGCACTTGCCGCGTACCAACGCCGCCTGGCCAAGCAACTGGGCATCGAGCCGGGTGCAGAACTGAAAGAGGCGGTGAACCTGGCACGCGCGCAGGGCTTGCCGGTGCATCTGATCGATCGCGAGGTTGGCCTGACCTTCAAACGTGCGTCCGGGCGCCTGGGCTTCTTCGGCAAGATGAAACTGGCCGGCGGATTGCTCGGCGGCCTGTTCGCTGCCGATGAGGTCGGCGAAGAGGAAATCGAAAAGCTCAAGCAAGGCGACATGCTGGAGGCAAGCTTCGGCGATTTCGCCAGCGAAAGCCCGGAACTATACGAGACCGTCATTGCCGAGCGCGATCAATACATGGCCACGCGCCTGCGCGAAGAAGTCGGCGCGGATCAGCGCGAGATCTTGGCGGTCGTCGGCGCCGGGCATCTGGCCGGGCTTGCGCGCCATCTGGAACAGGACACCGCAGCACCCGGCCCGCTGCGCGAATCGCTGGAATACGTGCAGCAGCGCAAGCGCATTCCATGGATCACGCTGGGCATCCTGGCGATCATCATCACCGGCATCGGCATCGGGTTCTGGCGTGGCGGCCTGAGCATGGGCGCGGACCTGTTGCTGCAGTGGGCCATGTATACCGGCGGCATGGCCGCGCTCGGCTGTTTGCTGGCCGGTAGCCACCCGTTGAGCATTCTCACCGCCGCGGTCGTCGCGCCGTTCAAACCATTCCGCCTGAGCGTGCCGACAGGTGCATTCGCGGCGTTGGTCGAAGTGCAT
This sequence comes from Xanthomonas sp. D-36-1, assembly GCF_017746155.1. NCBI lineage: Bacteria > Pseudomonadati > Pseudomonadota > Gammaproteobacteria > Lysobacterales > Lysobacteraceae > Xanthomonas > Xanthomonas sp. D-36-1. Next base: position 125,216 of record NZ_JAGHWR010000020.1, on the reverse strand, counting down.
ATGCGCAAGCCGGCCTACGGCGATTTTCTGTCGCTGCGCGACGATGCGCAGACGCTGCGCGGCTGGTATCGCAACCGCGTCTCGCGGGTGGTGCTGACATTCCTGTTGACCAATTTCGGCAGCATGGCCGGTGTATGGCTGGCCGGGGTGCAGATCTTCAACCGTCTGCATGGGTGAGCTTAAGCCGCTTGGTCCAGACCGTTCGCAGGAGCGCACCTGGGCGCGATGAGGCTTTACCGGTCAATCCCCGTCGCGCCCGGGTGCGCTCCTAGGGCATGCGGTTGATTGCCGGACGCTCCGGCGCGAGCTGCAGGCGTACCCACACCCCATAGTGATCCGATGCCCAGCGGCCTTCGGCATAAGGCGCCTCGAATAGGATGCGGGCTTCGCGGGCCAGCAGGCGGTTCTGCTGGAAAAACACATGGTCGATACGCGCAGGCCTGTCGAAGACGTGCATGTTCAAGGTGCTGACCGTGGCATCGCTATTGCGATGCACGCTGCCATAGCTGTCGCCGTAGCCCTTGCGTAGCGCTTGCAGATCGAGCGTGTCGGCGGCGGTGTTGAAATCGCCGGCGATCACCACCGGCGCCTGCGCGCTGTTGGAGGCGATGAAGTCCAGTAGATCGGCTACCTGGCGCGTGCGGATGCCGGTACCGCGTGGGTCGGCGCGTTCATTGAGATGGGTGACGTAGACGTTGACCGGCTGGCCGTCGACATCGATCTGCAAATGCGCGGCGACACGGTAGTCGTCCAGCGGCTGCAGCAGGCGCTGGTGCGTGGCCAGCACCTTGCGGTGACTCAGCAACGCGTTGCCGTAGCGCTTGGGCGCGTCGACCGGATCGACCGAGGCGAAGGTGTAGTCGTAGCCGAGCTTGCGCGCCAGCCAGGCAGCCTGATTTTCCACGCTGCCGCGGCGCTCGATCACTTCCTGCAACGCAATCACATCTGGCGCCAGTTGCTTGAGCTGCCTGGCGATATAAGCGCGTCGTGCCGGCCAGTCTTCGCGATCGTGATGCAGGTTGAGCGTGACCAGGCTCATTTCACGCGGCGCCGCACTCGGTGACTGCCCGACAGCTGGCAGTGACCGATCGGTCTTGCCGCGTTGCATGGCTTGCGCAGGATTGACGCCCTGAGCTATTCGCCCGGCCTGCGCGCCAGTCGAGCACAGCAGCAGCACGAGCACCGCGACCGGCCATCCGGCATGTCGCCGTACTGGCGCTGCCCGCGACGGCTGCCACGCCTGCCTCATTGCGTGGCGCGCTCGGCCCGCCGCACCGCGCTGGGCACATCGATCTGCACATTGGCCGGCAGTTGCTGGATGCGCAGTTCGCCGTTCTGCCACTCGGCCGATTCGCCGTTGATGGTCGCCTTGCCGGGGGTTCCCTGATACGGCCACGGCAGCACCACGCCGCCCGGCGGCAGGATCAGCCCTGGCTGCAGTTGCAGCACCAGTTGCTTGTCGGTGCGCTGCAAGGTGTAACTCAGGCGCCCGTACGGTGTGCGCAGTTCGGCAATGCCGATTCCCTTGCCTTCGAACCAGCGCGTCGGCGTGCCGGCCGCGATGACCAGGCTGGCATCGGATTCGCGACCGTAGGCGAACATGTCCAGCACCGAGCGTACGAAGTCCGAGGCGACCCAGGCATGCGGCAGGTCGCCGACGAAGAACGGTGTGCGCGGCGTGCGCGAGACCACTTCGGCCCATTGGTTCCACGGTTGTGGCGCGCGGTCCTTGAAGAAGAACGCAGTCGCATCCCAGGCGCGGTCGCGCCAGCCCAGACGCACGAACGCGGCCACGTTGCGCCACTCGTAGGGCGTGTAGTCCTTCCATTCGCGCTTGCCGTCGCGGCGGTCGGAGAATTCCTTCCAATAACGCTCGAAGGTCTTGGTCAGCAGATCCTGCGGCAGGCGTTGCTGCTCGCCGCCTGGCGTCAACGCAATGGTGGTCGAGGTCGCATCGAAGTCGCCCAGTTCCGCCGAACCCGGCAGGAAATCCAGGTTGTGCTGACGCACGGCCGCACCCAACGATGCGACCAGGTCGCCGCTGAATTCATCGCGTGCGGTGCTGAAGCGGGCCACCGCCTCTGGCTTGTCCAGCGCACCGGCCAGCATCGCCGCGTCCTTGTAGCCGCGCAGCGCCCAGAAGTTGTCCCAATACGAATGCACCGGCTTGGCCGAATAGCCTTCGTGACTGATCGACACCGGCATCATTCCGTAGAAGGCCGGGTTACGCATGAAGTTTTCTTCGGTGCGCTCGCTGGCGCGCAGCGTTTCCATGTAGTCGTAGGCGCCGCTGACATGCGGCCACATCTTTTCCAGGAAGGCCTTGTCGCCGGTATAACGGTAGTACTCGGCGATGTTGTAGATCAGCTCACCGTGGCTGTCGTTTTCCGGCACCGGGTCGCTGCCACGGTCGTCCACGCAGCACGGCACCATGCCGTCGGCGAACTGATACGGCGCAAACCAGTCCACATAGTCGCGCACCACATCTTCGCGACCCAGCCGCAACAGCCCTTCGGAAATCATCGCGCCGTCGCGGATCCAGCTGCGCGAGTAAGAGCGCGTACCCGGCTGCAGGCGCGGGCCGATACGCGAGATCAGCATGTGCGCCAGCGCCGTGCGCAAGGTATCGACCACCGGCTTGCCTTCGGCCGGCACGCTGATGCGCACGCGATCGAGCTTGCTGCGCCATTGCTGCGCCACCTGCTGCTGCGCCTTGTCCGCATCGAAGTTGGCCGGCAGCTGCGCGGCGCCGGTTTGCGGAATGACCAGGGCCACTTCACGGCGTTGGCCGGGCTCCAACTTCCAGCGATACAGCAGTACACCCGAGGCCAGGCCGGTTTCGTCCTTGACCTGGGTCACCGTTGGGGACGTGGCCGCGGTGAGATGGCTGACGTCCATGCCGCTGTCGAAGGCGCTCGCAAAGCCGGCATCCGGCCGCTGTGCCGCGAACACCCGCGGCTTGCCGTTGACACTGACCTGGCCGCCATTCACTGCGAGTTGCTCGATGCGGCTGACGCCCCCCAGGGTATTGAGAAACTGCGCCGGCGGGTTGACCTGGAATGGCCGTACTGCCAACGCCAGGGTGAACTCGCGCGCGTCCTTGCCGGTGTTGTGCAGTTGGTAACGCGCGACCAGTTGCGCCTGATCGGGGGTGCCCTGCACAAAGGCGGTGACGCGCAGGTTCATCAGGTCGTGGTGCCAATCGACGCTGGGAATCGGCAGGTAATCGTCCTGCAGGCTTTGCTCGCTGCTGACATCGGACCAGTGCAACACCTTGCCGCCGGTAACCACGAACGGCTCGATGCTGAAACCGCCCTTGCCGACTTCTACCGCACCGTCTTCGCCGATCAGGCCCTGTTCGGTGCCGCCGTCCAGACCGAGAATGGTCCAGTACGGCTGTTCCCCGGAAAAACCGCGCGGATAACTGCCGCGCGGCAGCTGCGCCGCCAGCGACTTGATGAAGTCGTTGGGCGTTGCGGCAAATGCCAGCGGCTGCAACTGCACTTCCTTGATGCCGTAGCGCCAGTTGGGGCCGTCCTTGAGATCGAAACGCAGGTAGCGCGCCTCGGTATCGGGAAGCGCCAGCCAATCGGTGCCGCCCGCGCCGGCGGTGACCGTGCGCAGGTCGCGCCAGCTCCGTCCGTCGCTGGAGGAACGCACCACATATTGCGAAGCTTGCAGACCCGGCACCCACTGCACCACGGCGCCGCCGAATTCGCGCACCTTGCCCAGATCCAGCGTGACCGTCTGCTGTTTGACCGCGCCGCTGAGCCAGAACGTGTCCGGCTTGCCATCGGCCAGGCGCTGTTCCAACGCAGGCGCGGTGTCGGTGATGGCCTTGGCCTGCAGCGGCGAGGTGTCTTCGGGTGGCAGCGGCGTCAGCGCCAGGCGGTCGAAGCACACCGTGCCCTGGCCACCGACCTTGTTGTAGATGGTGAACTCCACGTCCGCACTGGTGCGCAACTGCTTGTCCGCACCCGGACCCCAGGCCTTCTCGATGTTGCGCTTGCGGTAGTTGAACGTGGTCCAGTTCTTCGGGAAGTTGAAGCCCGGCCGGTTGACCCACCACACGTTGTCGCCGCTGGCGTCGATCAGCTTGAGCTGCAGGTCGTTGGAGGGCGACTCGCCACGCACCGCGAACGACATCCGGTAATTGTCCGGATAGGTAATCGGCAAATTGCGGCGGATGCCGACATAGCCGGAGACGCCGTTGAAGTTGTAATCCAGACACAAGGCGTGCCCACCGGAGCTGGTGGCCACCGGGCGCAGCGAACCGCTCACCTGGTTTGACACCACCAGGCGCCAGGCACCGATGTCGTTGAAGCCGTCGAGCAGGCGCTCCTGCGCCTGCGCTGTGCCCGCAGACGTGACGAAAGCGGCCATGGCACACAGTCGCAGGAACACTGGTTTCACCCCTTCACACTCCCCAGCAGAAGCCCTTGGATGTAGTAACGCTGCAGCGCCAGGAACAATAGCAGCACCGGAATCACCGTCACCACCGCACCGGTCATCATCAGCTCCACGTCCATGATGTGCTCGCGCGACAGCGCCGCCAGTGCCACCGGCAAGGTGTATTGCTCCTGGTCGGTCAGCACGATCAATGGCCACATGAAATCGTTCCACGAGCCCATGAACGTGAAGATGGTCAAGGTGACCAGCACCGGCTTGAGCATCGGCAACACGATCTGGAAGAAGATGCGCATCTCGCTGGCACCGTCGATGCGCGCGGCCTCGATCAATTCATCCGGAATGCTGCGCGCGTACTGACGCACCAGGAAGATGCCGAACACCGTGGCCAACGCCGGCACCACCACCCCGCCGATGTTGTTGACCAGGTGCAGCTGCTTCATCAGCAGGAACAGCGGCAGCATCGCCACCTGCGCCGGGATCACCAGCGCCGCCATCAGGATCTTGAAGATGCGCTCGCGCCCGACGAACTGCAGCTTGGCGAACGCATAGCCGGCCATGGTGTTGACCAGCAACGACCCGAGCGTGATCAGCCCGGACACCAGCAAGCTGTTGGCGAAGTTGCGCGCCATGCCGGTGCGCGCGAACAGCTCGTGGTAGTTGGCCGCGGTAAACGCCGAGGGCAGCATCGGTGGCGGAAACCGGCTGGCCTCGCCAGTGGGCATGAACGACACCGACAGCATCCACAGCAGCGGTGCCAGGCTGATCAGCGCCAGCACCAGCAGGCCGCCGTTGATCAGCACGGCATTCCAGCGCGACTCGCCGACATCACGACTCATATCAGGTCCTTCTTGCGGCCAAAGCGCAGCATGACGGTGGTCACCGCCAGGATGATCAGGAACAACAGGAACGCCACCGCCGACGCGCGGCCGAGGTTCCACCACTTGAAGCCTTCTTCGAACATGAAATACAGCACGCTGACGGTGCTTTGCAGCGGGTCGCCGCGGGTCATCACATAGGGTTCGGCGAACAGCTGGAAGTAGCCGGAAATGGTGATCACCCCGACCACCATCAGGACCGGGCCCAGCATCGGCAAGGTGATGTGCAGGAACTGCTTCCAGCGCGACGCGCCGTCGATGCGCGCGGCCTCGTACAGGTCTTGCGGGATCGCCTGCAGCCCGGCCAGTAAGATCACCATGTTGTAGCCGAAGTTCTTCCACACCGCGAACAGCATGATGGTGGGCATCGCCCAGCGCGGGTCGCCCAGCCAGTCGATCGGGGCGATGCCCAGATGGCTCAGCCCGAAGTTGACCAGGCCATATTTGATATGGAACAGGTAACGCCAGATCACCGCCACCGCCACCAGCGTGGTCACCACCGGCGCGAACAAGGCGGTGCGGAACAGCGCCTTGAAGCGCGAGGCCTTGGCGTTGAGCAGCAGGGCCGCGCCCAGCGACACGCCGATCGACATCGGCACGCCCAGCAGCACGAAGTACGTGGTGTTCCACAACGACTTCCAGAACAGCGGCGTCTGCAGCAGGTCGATGTAATTGCCCAGGCCGACGAAGCGCAGATGGCTGCTGTCGGCCAATGCGTACAGGTCGAAGTCGGTCACGCTGAGCACCAGCGCGGCGAACACCGGCACGCCGAAGAACATGCCCAGCACCATGATCGACGGCGCGGCGAAGACCCAGCCGGCAACGGAATTACGCTTGATCATCGTGCGGCTCCCTGGTCCGCTGCGGCGGCTGGCGCAGTGGTGTCTGCAGCCGCTGGCTGCACTGCCGGCCGAGCCGTGTCACCGGCCGGGCCGACATGCCCGCCCTCCTGCTCGAAGATCCAGCGGCGCTTGGCCAAGATTTCGTCCACGCGTTGATCCAGTTCCTGCACGGCGGCTTCGTGCGATTGCCCGCCACGCACCACGCGCTCGGTGACCAGGCGCATTTCCTGCACGATGCGCTCCCACTCCAACACCTTCGGCGTGGCCTTGACACGCTCCAGCTGGTCGCCGAAGGCATGCGCCAGCTCGTCGTTGGCCAGCGAGGGCAGCTTCCAGGTGCTGCGACGCGGCGGCAGGTCGCCGATGATGGCGTGGAAACGTGCCTGTACCGTGGGCTGGGACAGGTATTCGATCAGCTTCCAGCTGGCGTCCTTGTGTTGCGAGGACTTGAAGATCACCAGGCTGGAACCGCCGGCAATCCCGGCACCCAAGCCATTAGGCCCCGGCAACGGCGCGGTGCCCCACTTGCCTTCCATGCCCGGCGGCTGGCGCAGCTTGAATTCGCGCACGTTCCACGGCCCGGACAGATAGAACGCGTAGTAGCCGTTGAAGAACTCGTACCAGACATTGGAGACCTGGGTCTCGGAGACCTTGGGCGCCCAGCCCTGCTGGTACATGTTGTCGTAGAAGCCCAGCGCCTTGCGGAAACCGGCGCCACGGAAATTGCCGTAGTTGTCATGGTCGCGCAGCAGGCGGTCGTCCTGCTGCAGCGCGAACGACAGTTGCTGCTCGAATTCGTTGAGCGGCATCAGGATGGCGTAGCGGTCGGGGCCGACCTTGCGCTTGATTGCGGCCATCACCTGTTCCATCTCGGCCCAGGTCTTGGGCATCTGGTTATAGCCGGCCTCGCGCAGCAAGTCCTTGCGGTAGAACAGCAGGCGCGTGTCCACGTACCACGGCACGCCGTACAGCGTGCCGTCGACCAGATTGGTATCCCACACTCCGGGGAAATAATCGGCGGGCTCGACGATCTTGGAGCGCGCCACGTACGGCTGCATCGGCTCAAGCGTGTCCAGCAGCGCGAATTCCGGCAGCCAGGTGTTGCCGAGCTGGCACACGTCCGGCAGGCCGTCGGCGGCAAAGGCGGTCAGCAGTTTTTCGTGCGCCGCGGTCATCGGGATGTTCTGCACATCCACATGGATGGTGGGGTTCTGCTTTTCGAAATCGGCCACCAGCTCGGCGACCACTTCGGCCTCCTTGCCCATCGCCCAGAAGCGCACCGTGGTCTTGCCCGGATCGGAGCGTTCGCATCCCGTCGCACCTGCACACAGGGCGAGGGCCAACATCAACAGTTTCAAAAGGCGCACGGATTACTCGGGTTTTTGGCGTTGCGAGGGGGCTTGCTGGGCCTGGGCGGCGGCGGCACGCGATTCGGCCATGCCCAGCGCGCGCGCAGCGGCCTTCTGCTCGTCCTTCTGCGGCGCCGGCTGCGGCTCGCCCTCCGGGGTGAGCCAGCCGCCGGTGAAGCCGGCGCGTTCCAGGCCGGCACGGATGTAGGGGTTCTTCTTCATCACGTTCCAGACGAATTCGTCTTGGTAGTTGGCGATCATCGTCAGGATCGGGCCCTGGTCGATGGCGATGTAGTCGCTGGCCACCCAGCCACGGTCCGGCACCATGCGCCCGGTCTTGATCGGGATGTCGTAGTTGAAACTGGGGTTGAACGAATCCAGGAACCCATAGCTCGAATACAGGAAGTCGCCATAGCGCTTGTGCATCTCCTGGGTGGCAGGAATCACCACTTCCGGGGCGAACACGATCGAGGAGATCGCCGCAGTCGGGGCGATGGTGCCGTCGTCGAAATTCTCGCGCAGACCGGCGCCGCGCGAAGAGTAATGGCGGAACTGGCGCTGCTCGCCGCGGTATTCCTGGCTGGTGTTCTGCGGACCATCGCTGGCGGTAAGGCCCCAGACGTTCTCGCCGTAGTCCTTCCACTTCATCGGGTTGTCGATGGCGTAGTCGCGCTGCGCCAGGGTGGCGCGGCGGCTGTTGAGGAAGTAGTCGATGCCGCGTTCGCGCATGTACTGGTCCTGGATATCGCGAAAGTCGATCCAGACATGGCTGTATTGGTGGCCGAACAGCGGGCCGAACGACAGGTATTCCTGGCCCTGGTAGACGCCCCAGTCGTTGTTGTAGGTGCGGGTCCAGCTGGTCCAGGCGTCCGGGTCCACGCCATGCGTCGGCGAGCCCAGCGCGAGGATGTACAGCATCATCGCCTCGTTGTAGCCCATCCAGTCGTGGTTGATGAAGCCGCTCTCGGGGAACCAGCCCATCGAGATCAGCGGCGCACGCTGTTGCAGCCAGCGCCAGTCCACGCGCTTGTAGAGCGTGTCGGCGATCTGGCGGATCTCCTTCTCGCGCGGGTCGTCGCCGTCGTAATACGACTGGGTGAACAACACGCCCATCATCAGCAGTGCGGTGTCCACGCTCGACAGCTCGACCCAGCTGTCGTAGCGGTTGCCCTGCTGCATGTCCAGAAAATGGTAGTAGAAACCTTTGTAGCCGGCGCGGCCGGTCTTCTGCGGGCCCATCGGCGCGTCGCGGAAGAATTTCAGCGTGGTCAGGGTGCGGTCGATCGCCTGATTGCGGCTGACCCACCCGTTTTCGATGCCGATCGGATAGGCAGTGAGCGCAAATCCGACCGACGCAATGCTGGCGAACGGGCGCGACGGAAACCGATCCGGCGACAGGCCGTTGACCTCGTTGGTGGTGTCCCAGAAAAACTGGAACGTGCGGCGTTCGATGTCCGAAAACAGCGGCGGCAGCGGCGGCTTGACCGGTTTGGGCGGCAGCTGCGCCTCAACCAGGATGACTTTGACCGGTGCCTTCTTTTCGGCCACCTTGGGTTCCTCGGCTTGCTTGCACGACGCCACGACCAGCGCGCCCAGCAAGAGTGGAATCGTCAACCATCGCGACGTGTTGCCCCTGTCCATCCGCCCCCCACGTGTGTAATCGATTACATCTGACACGCCAACCTACCCTATCCAGGCGCCGAGTTCGACCGCCCTGGCGTTGCGGCCAGGGCGGTCGAGCACCTCACCAGTTCAGGCCGAAAGCCAGACGGAAGGTGCGCATCGGCGACGCCAGCACACCGGTCGGTGTGCCGTAAGCCGTGTTCAAGTCCTGCAATGTTCCGGTATCGCCGTTGAAGGTGGCGTAATTGACCCAGTTGAACACGTTGAGGATATCCGCACGCACATTGAATTTGACACCACCGCCGGTGTCCCACTCTTTATTGGCGGCAATGCTGAATTCCTTGTAGCCCAGCGTGCCATCCGGCTTGAACTGGATGATCTCGCACTGGTCGTTGCCGGCCAGGCAATTCTGGCCATAGCGCGCGGTCTGGCTGGCCAGGGAGAGCTTGCCGGACAGCTTGATCTCGTACGGCAGCTCGTAGATGCCGGTGACCACCAGGCGGTTCTTCGGGATGCCGCCGGCCTCACGCCAGCCGTAGTCCTGGATGCGTTCGCGGTCCAGCGCATAGTGCTCGCCGAACTGACGGTTCTCCTTCGCATCGGAATAGGTGTAGGCCACGGTCAGGCCCCAGCCGGATTCTTCGTCGAAGGGCTTTTCCACCTGCAAGGCCAGCTGGTTGTTGCGGGTTTCCACGCCATTGGTGCCCAGCACGATGGCGCTATAGCCGTTCGGGCCATCGGTCGGCACGCCGGAGGTGGTGCCCGGCTGGAAGAACGAACCGTCCGGCAGGCGGTTGCCGCGCACGAAAGCGAAACCGTCGTGGCTCTCGATGCGGCTAAGGGTGACATCGGTGAACCAGTCCTGGCCCCACAACGGCACCATATTGCGCATGCCGATGCTGAATTGGTCGGAGTACGGGGTCTTGAGGTTGTTGTCGATCAGGTAGACCTCACGTCCGCCACCACCGGTGCTGTTGGCCGTGAGTGTGTTCAAGCCATCCTGGCTGTTGTACGCCGGATTCCAGGCCGTGCACGGGTCGCCCAGGCAAGTGGGGTTGTTGGCGCTGGTGAAGTAGTAGCTATACGACTTGAAGGAGTTGTTGAGCTGCTCCAGTGCCAGGTAATCGAAGATGTTGCGGTCATAGGCACGGCCGGCGCCGCCATAGATCACGTGGGCCTGATCGCCGAACAGGTCGTAGGACGCACCCAGGCGCGGCTGCCAAGCATTCTTGAACGCCTTGCGGTTGTTGCCGGTGCTGATGAAGTCGTTGATGTTGTAGTTGGCGTTGCGCAGGTTGGGCCAGTTCTGCAGCGCGCTGGCGACATCCGAGGGGGTCACGAAGTCCAGGAATGCCGGGGTTTCTTCGTAGTCGTAGCGCACGCCCAGGTTCACGGTCCAGTGCTCGTTGACTTCCCAGTCGTCCTGCAGGTAGATGCCGTACTGCTTGTTCTTGGACACCACCGAACCGCCACCTTCCACCAGCGGCGCACCGAAGCGCACCCGGTACGGCGTTTCGACGTCGGTGAGGATGTTGTAGTAGTACTGCGGGTTGGCCGGGTTGAACTGGGTCGAATCCAGGTCGATGCTCTTGAACTTCACACCCATCTTGACGGTGTGCGCGCCGTGCCATTCCAGGCTGTTCAGGGTGAGGTCGTCCTGGAAGGTCCAGCCCTTCTGCCCCTTGCGCTGGAAGCTGCTGCCGGCCCCCGCCGCCAGGATGTCGGTCTCGTTGCCGCGCCCCGGCGCGTAGCTGAGGATGTAGCCATTGCCGTTGTTGATCGGCGCCTGGTTCCAGAACGCGCTTTCGTAGCTCAGGTTGGCCTCGTTGAGGAAATTGGCCCCGCTGTACTGCCAGCGCAGGTTGGCGCGCTTTTCTTCCTGCCCGTTGATGCTGCCGTGCTCATAGGTCGAGGTGCGGCCAACGTCGTTGAGCTCGTCTTCCTTGCGGTACTTGCCGGTCAGCTCGAAGAGGTTGTTCTCGCCAATGGTCCAGTCGATCTTGCCGAAATACAGGTCTTCCTTGAACGGCGTGCTGGAGGTCACCACCAGCGGCTGCAGCTGGGCCGGCAGCTGGTCGACGCGGTCGGAATAGATCGAGCCGGGAATCACCACGTTCGGGGTGGTGTATTCCTTGGCCTCATAGGCGATGAAGAAGTGCGCCTTATCCTTGAGGATCGGGCCGCTGAAGGTGGCGCCGTACTGGGTTTCTTCGAAGTCGTCGCGCACGCCGGCCTTTTTCTCCAGCGGGCTTTCCTCGCGCCAGCCGTCGTTGCTGGTGTCCCAGAAGAAGCTGCCGTGGAAGTCGTTGGTGCCGGACTTGGACGAGGCCACGATGGCCGCGCCGCTGACCTGGTCGAACTCGGCCTTGTAGTTGGACGTAATGACCTTGTATTCGCCGATCGCCGACTGCGGGAACGGGTTACCGCGGCTGGAATCCTGGCCGCTCACACCGCCGGTCAGCACGTAGTTCTTCTGGCTCACACCGTCGATGTAGACATTGGTGCCTTCGGCCGAGGTGGCACCGGTGCGCACCTTGGTGGTGCCGTTGGCCTCGCGGGTGAACTGCACGTTGGGCACGGTGTCGGCCAGTTCCAGGAAGTTGCGCGTGGCGCGCGGCAGGTTCTGGATCTGCACGTTGGAAATGTAGGTCGCGTTCTCGGAGGTGCGCGTCTCCACCAGTACCGGTGGCGCCTTCACCTGCACCGCATCCAGCGTGGTGGCGTTACCACCGGCGGCCGTGGCCGGTTCGCCGCCGACGCCCAGATTCAAGGTCGCGGTCTGGCCGACCTGCACGGTGACGTTCTGCGAGCTGGTCTGGCCATTGGCGGTGACATCGATGCGGTACGAACCCGGCGGCAGGCCGCCTACCGAATAGCCGCCATTGCTGACCTGCACGGTGCGGGTCAGGCCGGTGGCCAGATTGGTGGCGGTGACCTGCGCCTGGGCGGCAGGTGCGGCATCGACGGTGACCTGGCCACGGATGGTGGCGGCGGTGCTCTGTGCGAAGGCCGGTGCGGCGCCCAGCAGCAGGCAGCTGGCAAGCGCGCAGCTGAGCAGCTTGCGCGCCGGGCGGGCGGAATGGGGGTGGTGGTGGCGCATGGTCGTCCCTCCAGGGATCGGTACAGATTGTTGTTGTGGCAGTGCAGTGGTGCAGGAACAGCCGCTGCGGGGACAGCGGGAGCGGACAGAACGTCCGCGAAAGGGTCGGCAGCCCAGAAACGCGTGGCCGCAAAGGTCAGTGAGCCGATTCGCCAGCACCGCAGGAGGCGCGGATCACCAGCTCGGGTGTCAGCAATTGCCGGATGCCGTCGTCGCGGTCGGGCGTTTCGACCAGGCGCATCAGCCGGCTCATCGCCTGCTCGCCCAGCCGGGCGATGCTCACCCGCATCGTGGTCAGCGCAGGGTGGACAAAGCGGGCCAGCGGAATGTCGTCGAAACCCGCCAGCGCCACGTCGCCAGGCACCGACACATCGGCCTGGGCGAACGCGTACAGGCAGCCCAGCGCAGTCATGTCGTTGGCGGCGAAGACCGCATCCGGCAACGCGCCGGCCGCCAGCATCGCCATCCCGGCACGGTGGCCGGAGGCTTCGTCGAAGTCGCCCGGGTATTCCACGCCCTGCGCTTGCGCACCGAACGCAGCAAGCGCATCGCGGAAGCCGCGCAGGCGTTCGCGCGCGTCGAAATTCAGCGCCGGGCCACCGATGAAGGCGATTCGGCGGTGCCCGGCACGCAGCAGGTGCTCGGTCATGGCCATGGCACCGGCGTGGTCGTCGATGCCCAGCACCGGATAGTCGGCACCGGGCAGGTGCGCATTGATCAACACCGTCGGCAGCGACTGCGGCAGGTTGTCGGTCAGGAACCCCGGCTGCTCGGCGTAGGGCGAGAGCACCAGCAAGCCATCGACGCGCCCGCGCATCGAGCGCAGCGCCCTGCCCTGGGCTTCCGGGTCGCCGTGATAGCTGGACACCAGCAGGTGCTGGCCCGCCGCACGCGCCGCGCCATCGATGCCGCGAATCAATTCGGAGAAGAATTCGCCATACAAGTCCGGCAGCACCACGCCCAGCGTCTGCGACCGCCGGCTGCTCAGGCTGCGCGCGGCCGCATGCGGGCTGTAGCGCAGCCGCTCGGCCACTTCCAGCACCTGCTGGCGCACCGGTCCGGCGACATTGTCGTGCCCGTTGAGCGCACGCGACACCGTTGCAACGGAGACCTGCGCTTCCCGAGCGACATCTTTGATGGTGACCGCACCCTTGGCCATTCGTGTCGCCCTCCGCGACCGACTTCCCAAAAACTGGCGCGGACTGTAAGCGTTTTCATACAGAGGCGTAAACCCCTATCTTCACACGCGTGAAAGCGCTTACAGATCAACTAGCTGCAAGTGAGGAGCGCGTGAAGCAATGTGCTGCGACGCAACAAATATGTACCCATGCGTCCACAAGCGAAGCACGATGCAGGTCACGCTTAACAACGAATCGACCAGGTCTCACCAGGAGTCGCACGACCGGTAGCCATCATCGGAACCGCCACGGCCTGGCCGGCTGCGCCCTGACCTTAGCTGGCGTGAAGGCGGTTGCCGTTGTGCCCCTGCGTTTCTGACACCGCGCGCGTTCGGGTACGACCGCATCCCTGCCCTGCAACGTTCAGCCCACCTCGCCCGGCGCGAAGGCCTCGATCGACAAGGCATGAATATCGGTCTGCATCATCTCGCCCACCGCGGCATACACCGCGCGGTGCCGTGCCAGTGGCGGCTTGCCGACAAATGCGGCGCTGACCACGCGCACATTGAAGTGCCCGCGCCCGTCGCGCGCACCGGCATGGCCTGCATGCCGCGCGCTATCGTCGACGACGTCCAGCTCGGTGGGCGCCAGTGCCGCCTGCAACGCTGCGCGGATCTGCTCGACCCGGCTCACGGCAAGACCCGGCGGAACGGCCGGACCTCGGTGCGCGTGTACACACCCGCTTCCACATAGGGGGCGGCATCGGCCCAGGCGCGCGCCTCGTCCAGAGCGTCGAACTCGGCAATCACGACGCTGCCGCTGAAACCGGCCGGACCCGGATCTTCGGCGTCGATGGCCGGGCACGGGCCCGCCACCAGCAATCGCCCCGCGGCCGCAAGTTCCTGCAGACGCGCCAGATGCGCCGGCCGCGCCTGCTGCCGTGCCGCCAATGCGTCGGGCCGGTCATACCCCTCGATTACGTACCACACACGCCACCTCGCCCAAGACTGGAAGATCACCGCGCTGATTCTAGCCGCGTCGGCGCTGGACACCGCCCCCGCGCACGCATTACCCTTGGCACCACTGCACACGCAACCGGACGCAGCGGCCCGTCGGCCCAGGCTCAACGCTCTTCCCGACGACCGATTCGCTGCCCACCGCCGGCCCGCGTAGACGACCTCCTCGCTGTTCCGTCGCCGCATGCCACACGGCGCCTGCTTGCATGTGGATTGGCGTATGTAGATTTGTGGGATCGTGCCGGCACAGGCACGACATTGATCGCAATAACTCAAGGCAAAGCCCTGCAGGCGCGGCTCAGACCTCCGCCGGCGACCGTAAGACCGATGTCGACCTGATGAATTCCGAACTCGCGCACGCCGCGACTCCGCCAGCCACGAGCGCGCCGCCACAGCAGCAGGAAATGCCGCTGGCGGTGGTGCATGGGCAACCGGTCCTGCAGATCCCGCAGGATCTGTATATCCCGCCGGATGCCCTGGAAGTCATCCTGGATGCCTTCGAAGGCCCGCTGGACCTGCTGCTGTACCTGATCCGCCGCCAGAATCTGGACATCCTGGACATCCCCGTCGCCGAGATTACCCGGCAATATGTGGACTACATCAATGTCATGCAGGAACTGCGCTTCGAACTGGCAGCCGAATATCTGGTGATGGCGGCGATCCTGGCCGAGATCAAATCGCGCATGCTGTTGCCGCGCCCTCCCAGCCAGGATGGCGAAGAAGAAGATCCGCGCGCCGAATTGGTCCGCCGTCTGCAGGAATACGAACGCTTCAAGCAGGCCGCCGAGGATTTGGACACCCTGCCCCGCATGGGCCGCGACAGCGCGCCGGTGCATGCGCATCTGCCCGAGCGCGCAGCGGTCAAGCTGCCGCCGCCGGTGGAATTGAAAGAAATGCTGATGGCGCTGTACGACGTGCTCAAACGCGCCGAGCTGTTTACCGGCCATGCGATCAAGCGCGAGGCGCTGAGTGTGCGCCAGCGCATGGGCGATGTGCTGAGCCGCCTGGACGATGGCAAGTTCTACCGTTTCGAATCGTTGTTCACTGCCGAAGAAGGCAAGCTCGGCGTACTGGTCACCTTCCTGGCGCTGCTCGAACTGGCCAAGGAGCAGTTGCTGGACATCGTGCAGGAAGCGCCGCTGGCGCCGATCTACGTGAAGTCGCTGGCGTTGGGCAATACCAATGCGCCGTTGCAATTCTCCAGCGAATTCGACGACAGCGATGCCGCCAACGAACCTATCTGAAGCCGATCATCGAATGGATCAAGCGCTGATCACCCGCATTATCGAAGCCGCCCTGCTGGCGAGCAGCCAGCCGCTGACGCTGGCGCAGCTGCAGGGACTGTTTCCGGAAGAAGAGCCGGCGCCGCCCGGCAGCGTGGAGCGCGCACTGGAACTGCTGCGCGAGGCCTGTGCCGACCGTGGCGTGGAACTGGTCGAGGTGGCCTCCGGCTTCCGCTTCCAGGTCAAGGCCGATGTGCATGGCTGGGTTGCCCGGCTATGGACCGAGCGCCGCACCAAGTACACCCGCGCCACGCTGGAGACACTGGCGCTGATCGCCTACCGCCAGCCGATCACCCGCGGCGAGATCGAGCAGGTGCGCGGCGTGGCAGTGAGCAGCAACATCATCCAGGCGCTGGAAGAGCGCGAATGGATCCGCGTGGTGGGCCACCGCGACGTGCCCGGCAAGCCGGCCCTGTTCGGCACCACCAAGGGCTTTCTGGATTACTTCGGGCTCAAGCGATTGGACGAGCTGCCGCCATTGTCTGAGTTGAAGGACATCGCCGAGCTGGAACCGCAGCTGCCGCTGGACCGCGACGGGCAACTGGATGGCGCAGTGCCGGCCTCGGCAGCGATGGACGCGGCGCAGGATCGGGCGGATGCCGGTGACGCTGAAGGCGGCGATTCGGATGCAGCGGCTGACGCTGCGGGTACTGCGGACGCGGATGCAGAAGCCAACGCTGGCGCCGAGGCCGACGACATCGGCGGCACCGGCGGTTGGCAAGATGCCCCGGATGCGGACGAGGCCGACGCCTCGGCGACTCCGTCCCGCAACACCGATGCAGCGAGCGACCACCAGACCAGCGCCGAACGCGATCCTGAAAGTGAAACCGACAACGATGCCGATGCCGACCAGGATGCGCAGGAACCGGTCGGCGATGCCGGGTTCGACCAGCAAGCCCCCGATCTCGACCAAGCAACCGATACGCACGCGACCGACGCAGTAAACGACCAGACACCGCAACACCCCGAGCATGGCTCGGTGCACGAGAAGAACACGCAGGACCCAGACGACGCCCGTGAGGGCGACCCCGACACCGCGCCGGGAACGCGCGCGGATGCAGTGAACGAAGACGAAGACAACGCCGTCGCGACGACGACCGTGGCTGTTGACGAAGCCGATTCCGCCCCAGAGGCCGACCCGCAACGCGGCGGCCGGAGCCAGACACATGAGTGACACCCCCCGCAAGCTGTCGTTGAACAAGCTTTCCCTCAAGCGCGACAGCGCGCACGAAGCGCCCAAGCTGGAAGAGCGCCTGCACAAGGTGCTGGCCCAGGCCGGCCTGGGTTCGCGCCGCGCGCTGGAACAGCGCATCGCCGACGGCCTGATCAAGGTCAATGGCGCCGTTGCGCAGACCGGCATGTCGGTGCGCAGCGGCGACAAGATCGAGTTGGACGGCCGCAGCTTCGTGGCCAGCGCGCTGACCGAACCCTCGCGCGTGCTGATCTACAACAAGCCCGAAGGCGAAGTGACCACGCGCGAAGATCCCGAAGGCCGCCCGACCGTATTCGAGTCGCTGCCGGCCTTGAAGGGTTCGCGCTGGATCGCCATTGGCCGCCTGGACATCAACACCACCGGCCTGCTGCTGCTCACCACCGACGGCGAGCTGGCCAACGCGATGATGCATCCCTCCTACGAGGTCGAGCGCGAATATGTGGTGCGCGTGCGCGCACCGGAAGGCGAAGAAAAAGTCTCCGATGCCATCATCGAGCGCCTGTCGCGCGGTGTGCTGCTGGAAGACGGCGGCGCCAAGTTCGACGAAATCGAACGCATCGGCGGCACCGATTCGCACGACTGGTTTCGTGTGGTCGTCAAGGAAGGCCGCAACCGCGAAGTGCGCCGTCTGTGGGAATCGCAGGGTTGCCAGGTCAGCCGCCTCAAGCGCAGCCGCTACGGCAAGATTTCGCTGCCGCGCGAACTGCTGCGTGGGCACTCGGTGGAAGTGGCGCAGGACAAGGTCGACGCCTTGCGCGCCGAACTGAAACTGGAAGAAGGCGCGCCGTCGGCACTGACGCTGCAGCCGGTGATCGGCCAACGCCGCGCCGCCAAGTCCACCGTGCACGTCTCGCGCGATGGCCGCAGCAATGCCTACGTCAACGGCCAGACCTCCGGTGCCGATGAAGGTCGCGAGCTGCGCCGTTTCGACAATCTGCGCGAAGATCGCGGCCGCGGCGGTCGCGGCAAGCCGGGCGGCTTCAAGGGTGGCCTGACGGTCAGCGGCGAAGCGGCCGCGCGGCAATCGCAGCAGCGCCCGTTCAAGCAGCGCGGCCCGGCCAAGGGCGACCGCGGCGCGTTGCCGGACGGCAATCCGGCCGCGTTCCGCAGCTGGTATGTGCCCGATGGGGTGAGCACCGGCCCGAGCGGTCACCGCAATGCCGGCCCAAGCGGCCCGGGCACCGGTCAGGCACGCCCGTATGCGAAGAAAGGACCAGGCGGCGCGCGTCCGGGTGCTGGCGGTCCAGGTGGCGCCCGCTCGGGTGGTCCGGGACGCGGCGCTGGCGGCGGACAGGGGCAATCGCAAGGTCAAGGCCAGGGGCAGCGCAAGCACCCGTATGGCCACCCGGGCAACGCACCGAGCTTCCCTTCCGATCACGCCAACCCGGGTTTCAATCCGTACGGTGCGGCACGCCCTGCTGGCCGCCCGAGCGGTGGGCGGCCGGGACCGGGTGGCAATCGTGGCCCGGCATCCGCCAACCGCGGTCCTGGCGGTCCAGGTGGCGCACCGCGTGGCCCGGGCGGCCGTCCGCCGGGCGGCGGCAATCGTCGCCCTCCCGGCGGCGGCAATCGCGGTCGTTGAGCGTCAACTGATCCGCACGATAAAAAACGGCCCTGCAAGGGGCCGTTTTTTATGGCGGACGGCATCGGCCATCTACTTAAGACCGGGAAGTTGCGGCGCATCCGCGCATGCGGTCGTTTAGCGAAGGCACTCCCGGCGTCATCGCGATGCAAGGACCGCACGCACCGATTGGGTGAGCGCACCCCGGATGCTGCGACTCAGGCCGGCAGACGCCCGCGCAGCCGTCGAGTGGGCGCGACTCGTGCCGGAGATCGACACGAATCACTCGTGCTCGCCGATTTCGGACGTGCCGTGCACGCCCACCCGGGACCTGCTCGCCCGGTTTGTCACCACGCTTACTTGCGACGCTCGATCACGAAGTTACCGACGTTGACACCCAGGTCCACGCCCTCGCCTGTGCCTGCCAGCGCGAGCGAGATATCGCCCTTGGTGACCACCTGTGCGGTGCTGGACTTCACGACGCCCGCATGCGCTTCGGCAGCGGCATAGGTGCCGAACAGGTCGTTGAGGCTATAGGCACCGCTGAAGGTGCCGCGGCCGCCGACAATCTTGGATTTACCGACGGTCAGGCCACCGCCTTTGCTGGAGATCTTGACCGGAATGACCGCACCGTTATCGCACTTGATGGTGCCGGTACCGCTGGCGGTCTTGTAGAACACCGACCAACCGGACAAGTTGAACGACAGCTGGCAATCGATGTTGCCGGCGGCCTGCGCCTGCGGCGCCAGCGTGGCGGCGCCGAGCAGCGCGATGAGCGAAAGTGACTTGATCATGTGAGCAGTGCCAGTGGTGGACGTGGCGCGAGACTAGCAGCGCCGATGTGGCAGCCGCGACAAGATTTCAGTGCGGCGGATGCGTTTGTTCAGCGGGGTCTTAGCTAGCCTCGACATGGCAGCAGAGCTGCCGCCTGCAGCCGCGCCATGGGATGATTACCGCATGCCACGCACCGTCTACAGCCTGCTCGTCAGCGCACTGCTGCTGCCCACCCTCGCCCATTGCGGCGAGGCAATTCCCACCCAGGGTTACGCGGTCGTCAGGACCTATCCGCACGACACCGCTGCCTTTACCGAAGGCCTGTTCTATCTGGACGGGCATCTCTACGAGAGCACCGGCGAGCTGGGCCAGTCCAGCGTGCGCAAGGTCGACCTGGACAGCGGCAACGTCCTGCAGCAGGTCGACACGCCGCCGCCTTTCTATGGCGAAGGCATCGTGGCCTGGAAGGACCGCCTGATCCAGCTGACCTGGCGCAATCAGCGCGGCTTCGTCTACGACCTGGCCACGCTGGCACCGCGTACCCAATTCACCTATTCCGGCGAGGGCTGGGCGCTGACCAGCGACGACCGCCAGCTCTACATGAGCGACGGAACGGCCAACATCCGCCGGCTGGACCCGCTGAGCCTGAAACAGATCGGCACCATCCAGGTCACCGCCCGCGGCAAGCCGCTGGACAACCTCAACGAGCTGGAATGGGTCAAGGGCCAGTTGCTGGCCAACGTCTGGCTGACCACGCGCATCGCACGCATCGACCCCGCCAGCGGCAAGGTCATCGCCTGGATCGACCTCAAGGCACTGGTGCCAGACCCCGACACCTTGACCGACCCCACCAACGATGTCCTCAACGGCATTGCCTACGACGCCGAGCACGATCGCCTCTTCGTCACCGGAAAGCGCTGGCCGAAGATCTACGAGATCACGCTGGCTCAGTAGCCGGGATTGGGGATTTGGGATTGGCAGCAGCGGGCTGGCAGGGCATCTGTGCGGCCGTGCTTGTACCAATCTCGAATCACGAATCCCCAATCTCGAACCGATCGGCATCCAGCATCGCGGGAAAACGGGCGCGGTGCTCGGCCAGCGCGGTGGCGCTGATGGTGGTGGTGACCACCTGCTCGCGTTCGCGGATTTCCACCTGCGGCTGGCCAAGGAAATCGATCACCGCGCTGTCGCCGGCGTAATGCAGTTGGTTACCATCGATGCCAATGCGGTTGACCGCTGCCACAAAGCACAGGTTTTCGATTGCGCGTGCGCGCAGCAACGTCTTCCACGCATAGGCGCGGGCGGACGGCCAGTTGGCGACGAACAATTGCAGATCGAAATCCAGCTGCCCCGGGCGCTCCACATCGAAGCGGTTGCGGCAGAACACCGGGAAACGCAGGTCGTAGCAGACCTGCGGATTGATCCGCCAGCCCTTCCATTCCACTGTCAGACGCTCGCGCCCGGCCGCGTAGCGCAGATGCTCGTTGCCGAAGCGGAACAGGTGGCGCTTGTCGTAATACTGCAGCGCCCCGTCAGGCGTGGCCCAGAGCAGCCGGTTGAACACACCGGCATCAGTGCGCAACTGCACGCTGCCGGTGACCACCGCACCCAGGCGTGCGGCTTGCGCGCGCACCCACGCCACGGTCGGCCCGTCCATCCCTTCGGCCTTATCGATGGCGTCATTGGAGAACCCGCTGGTGAAGGTTTCCGGCAGGATCACCAGATCGGTCCGCCCGACCAGCGGCTCCAGCAGCGCAGCGTAATAGTCGCGATTGCCGGCGGGGTCATGCCAGCGGGTGTCGCCTTGGATCAGGGAGATGCGCAGGTCGTTCATAGAGAGGCGGGATCTGGGAGTCGGGATTGGGGATTCGAAACAGCGGGTGTCGGGCGGCTTGGTGCTATCGGTTTCGTATGGATTCAAAGCGACAAACAGCGCGCCGCCGTTGCCAATCCCGAATCCCGAATCCCCGCTCGTTAGAGCCTTTGCAGGCGCTCGATCGCCGCATCCAGCGTCGCATCGTTCTTGGCAAAGCACAGCCGTGCCAGGCGCTGCCCTGCAGGCGCGTTCTCGTAGAACGGCGACAACGGAATCGCGGCCACGCCCTTCTCGATCGTTAGCCACTTCACGAATTCGGTATCGGGCAGATCGCTGATGGCCGAGTAGTCCACCAACTGGAAGTAGCCGCCGGGCACAGGCAACGGCTTCAAGCGCGTGGTCAGCAATTGTTCGCGGAACCGGTCGCGCTTGGCTTGATAGAACGCGCCCAGTTGCTCGTCGTGTTCGGGTTCGTCGCGGATCATCGCAGCGAAGGCGTGCTGGGCCGGACCGAAGCTGGTGAAGGTGTTGTACTGGTGCACCTTGCGGAATTCGGCGGTGAGCGCCGGCTGCGCGATGGCGTAGCCGATCTTCCAGCCGGTGCAGTGGTAGGTCTTGCCGAAGCTGGAAATCACGAATGCGCGCTCGCGCAGTGCCGGCCAGCGCAGCACCGATTCGTGCCGGTGGCCATCGAACACGATGTGTTCGTAGACCTCATCGGACAGCAAAAAGATCTCGGTGCCGCGCAGCAGTTCGGTCAGCGTGTGCATGTCCTCGGCCGACAGCATCGCGCCGGACGGGTTGTGCGGCGAGTTGATCATCAACAGGCGCGTCCTGGGCGTGATCGCGGCGCGCAGCGCATCCCAGTCCACCGCAAAAGTCTGCGGGTGCAGCGCTACGTGCACCGCCCGCGCGCCGGCCAGATCGATCGCCGGCTCGTAGCAGTCGTAGGCCGGGTCCAGCACGATGACCTCTTCGCCGGCTCGCACCACCGCGTGGATGGCGTTGAAGATCGCCTCGGTGGCACCGCTGGTGACGGTGATCTCGGTGTCGGCATCGACCTGCGCGCCATAGCAGCGCTGCGCCTTGCCGGCGATGGCCTGGCGTAACGTGGCCACGCCGGTCATCGGTGGGTACTGGTTGTGGCCGGCCGCCATGGCCTTGCTCAGTTCGTCGACCAGCCGCTGCGGCACCGCGAAATCGGGAAAGCCCTGGCCCAGATTGACCGCGCCGTGCTCGGCCGCCAGCTGCGACATGACGGTGAAGATGGTGGTGCCCACCTTGGGCAGCTTGGTCGTGAGGGGCATGGTGCCTGTCCGGACAAGAAACGGGGGGACCGCGAGTGTACGCAAAGCCGCCAGCAGGTTGCGCCCGGACGCTGCAAAACAGCGTTCCCTGACACACCGCGGCGCCTGCAGCGCTGCCGCCGACGTCCCCGGCATGCCACCATCGTCGCTACAATGCGCGCCCGGTCCGGCGCGTGCCTGCCCCCGGCCCTTCCCCATGCCGTCCTGCGACCCGAGCCCGCTGCACCGATGATCGAACCGCTGCACACCGCACCGCCGCTGCTGGCGGCGCACGCCCTGGCCTTCAGCCGCAACGAGGAGCCGGTGTTTGGCCCGCTGGATTTCCATGTCGATGCCGGCGAGGCGCTGCTGGTGCAAGGCGACAACGGCGCCGGCAAGACCACGTTGCTGCGCGTGCTGGCTGGCCTGCTGCATGTGGAGCGCGGGCAGATCCAGATCGATGGCAAGACCGCCAAGCGCGGCGACCGCAGCCGCTTCATGGCCTACCTCGGCCACCTGCCCGGCCTGAAGGCCGACCTCAGCACGCTGGAAAACCTGCACTTCCTGTGCGGCCTGCACGGCCGCCGCGCCAAGCAGATGCCCGGCAGCGCGCTGGCGATCGTCGGCCTGGCCGGTTACGAAGACGCACTGGTGCGGCAGTTGTCGGCAGGCCAGCGCAAGCGGCTGGCGCTGGCACGGCTGTGGCTGTCGCCGGCGCCACTGTGGTTGCTGGACGAGCCGTACGCCAACCTGGATCTGGATGGCATCACCCTGGTTAACCGAATGATCTCCGCGCATCTGCGCGGCGGTGGCGCGGCGCTGGTCACCACGCATGGTGCGTATGCAGCGCCACCGGTGCGCACGCGCATGCTCACGCTGGAGGCTGCGGCATGAGCACGCATTCGCCGCAACCGTCGCTCTGGCAGGCGGCCCGCGCTCTGCTTGCCCGCGACCTGCAGCTGCTGTGGCGGCGCCGCAGCGATGCGTTGCAGCCGGCATTGTTCGCGCTACTGATCGTGGTGTTGTTCGCGTTGGGACTGGGCGGCCGCCCGGACCTGCTCGCGCAGGCTGCACCGGCGGTGTTGTGGCTGTCGGTGTTGCTGGCTGGCCTGCTGTCGCTGGATGCCTTGTTCCGCAGCGATGTGGAAGACGGCTCGATGGAGCAATGGCTGCTGGCACCGGTGCCATTGGCGTGGTTGATCGCAGTGCGCGTGCTGCTCCATTGGGCGACCAGTGCGTTGCCGCTGATTGCAGTGACGCCGCTGCTGGGCGAATTGCTGCACCTGCCGCATGACCAACTGCCGGTGCTGCTGGCATCGTTGGCGCTGGGAACGCCGCTCCTGAGTCTGCTCGGCGCTGTGGTTGCGGCACTGACGGTGACGATGAAACGCTCTGGTATTCTCGTCGCGTTGCTGGCGTTACCGTTGTACGTGCCGGTGCTGGTGTTCGGTGCCGGCAGCGTGGCGGCCAGCGGACAAGGGCAGGATGCGGTGGGTGCGTTGTTGTTGTTGGGCGCCGGATTGGTGATCGGTGTGGTCCTCGCACCGCTGGCTGCAGCGGCCGCGATCCGCATTTCGTTGAGTTGAGCGCTGCCGTCGATGCATGGTCGATAGCACGCCCCACACAACGCGTTGTTGCTGTTTCGAGAGCCAATGCCATTCCAAAGGCTACTGCCATCGCATGAACGTCGTCGTCCGCTGGTTCCACCAACTCGCATCGCCCCCGATCTTCGACCGTTTTACTGCGCGCTGGGCGCCGTGGTGCTACGCGCTGGCCGCGTTGCTGCTGGGCGTGGGCATCTGGCAGGCCTTGTTCGCGGTGCCGGCGGATTACCAGCAGGGCGACAGCTTTCGTATTCTCTACATCCATGTGCCGAGCGCGTGGATGAGCCTGTTCGTGTTCGGGCTGATGGCGCTGTATGCGGCCATCGCCTTGATCTGGCGCATCAAGATCTGCGAGATCCTGGCGATGGCGTGCGCGCCGATCGGCGCTGCGTTTACCGTGATCACCCTGCTGACCGGCAGCATCTGGGGCAAACCGATGTGGGGCGCCTGGTGGGACTGGGACCCGCGCCTGACCACCGAATTGATTCTGCTGTTCCTGTATCTGGGCGTGATCGGCCTGTACCACGCCATCGACGACCGCCGTCAGGCGGCGCGCGCGGCGGCGTTGCTGGCCATCGTCGGGGTGGCGCTGCTGCCGGTGATCCGCTATTCGGTGGTGTGGTGGAATTCGCTGCATCAAGGCCAGAGCATTCGCCTGCTTGGGCCGTCCACGATCGATGCAAGCATGCTGCTGCCGCTGTGGTTGATGGTGATCGGCACCAAGTTCTGGTTTGTCGGGTCGCTGCTGACGCGCGCGCGCGCCGACAACCTGCGTCGCGAGGCCGGCAAGGCCTGGATCGTGCGCGATGCGCCGGAGAGTGCGGCATGAACTACCTGCCTTACGTCATCGCCGCCTATGCGGTATTCGTGCTGGTGCTGCTGTGGGACCTGATCGCCGGCCGTTGGCAGGTGCGTCGCGCATTGAAAACCGCCCAGGCGCGCCGCCTGCGCGAGCGCAAGCGCGCGGTGCCCGGCGATGCGGAGCTGATCCGGTGAACCCGCAACGTCGCCGCCGCCTGTGGCTGGTACTGGCGTTGGTGCTGGCCGGCGGGTTGGCAACCACGCTGGTGGCCATGGCCTTGCAGCGCAATGTGGCCTACCTGTACACCCCTTCGGAAGTGCTGCGTGGCGATGCCGGCGCACATTCCCGCTTCCGGCTTGGCGGCATGGTCGAAAAAGGCTCGTTCAAACGCGCCTCCGGCGCATTGGAAGCGCAATTCCGCGTCACCGATGGCGATGCGCAATTGACCGTCAGTTACGACCGCATCCTGCCGGACCTGTTTCGCGAGGGGCAGGCCGTGGTGGCCACTGGCCGCATGCAGAACGGCATCTTCGTCGCCGAAGATGTGCTGGCCAAGCACGACGAAACCTATATGCCGAAGGAAGTGGCCGACAAGATGGGCAGCGCGCATCGCAAGCACGATGTGCCAGCCGCGGCCGGTCAAGTTGGAGAGCGGCAGTGATGCCGTGCATCAGGACATCGGCATGCCGGCAGGCAGGTGGCTTGCGCGGTGCGTGCGCAGGTAATGAAGTCACCGCGCGTGGGCAAGCAGGTGCAACCGCTGCAGGAATGCGGACTCGGCAGTGCACTTGCCGTTGTGGCACCGGCCCACGCTCGACAACGCGCCGGCCCGATGCTTCCTGAACTCGGGACGTTCCTGCTGGTGCTGGCCCTGCTGGTGGCGCTGGTGCAGGCCGTGGTGCCGCTGGCAGGCGCACAGCGCGGACGCAGCAGCTGGATGGCCGTGGCGCGACCGGCGGCGCTGGTGCAGCTGGCACTGATCGCATCGGCCTTCGCCGTGTTGACGCACGCCTTCTTGGTGCAGGATTTTTCGGTGCGCTACGTCGCCGAAAATTCCAACAGCCTGCTGCCGGTGATGTACCGCTATTCGGCAGTGTGGGGCGCGCACGAAGGCTCGCTGCTGCTGTGGACGCTGGTACTGGCGTTATGGACCGGCGCGGTGGCGCTCTGGTCGCGGCAGCTGCCCGCGCACGTGATCGCGCGGGTGCTCGGCGTCATGGCGCTGGTAAGCATTGGGTTTCTGGCCTTCCTGCTGTTTACCTCCAACCCGTTCGCGCGGTTGTTCCCGGTGCCGCTGGAAGGTGGCGACCTCAATCCGCTGCTGCAGGACCCGGGGCTGATCGTCCATCCGCCGATGCTGTATTGCGGCTACGTCGGCTTTGCGGTGCCGTTCGCGTTCGCCATCGCCGCACTGCTGGAAGGCCGCATGGATGCGCGCTGGCTGCGCTGGACGCGGCCGTGGACCAATGTCGCCTGGTCGATGCTCACCGTCGGCATCGCGCTTGGCAGCTGGTGGGCGTACTACGAGCTGGGCTGGGGTGGCTGGTGGTTCTGGGACCCGGTGGAGAACGCCAGTTTCATGCCGTGGTTGGTGGGCACCGCCCTGCTGCATTCGCAGGCGGTGACCGAAAAGCGCGGCAGCTTCGCCAGCTGGACCTTGTTGCTGGCAATCGCCGCCTTCGCGCTGTCGCTGCTGGGCACCTTTCTGGTGCGCTCGGGCGTGCTGACCAGCGTGCACTCGTTCGCGGCCGACCCGTCGCGTGGGCTGTTCATTCTGGTCTTCCTACTGGCCGTGGTCGGTGGTTCGTTGCTGCTGTATGCGTTGCGCGCGCCGCTTCTGTCGGTGGTGGACGATCCGCGTCGCGCATTCGCCGGCAGCTCGCGCGAAACCTTGTTGCTGTTGAACAACCTGTTGCTCACCTGCGCCTGCGCAATGGTGTTGCTGGGTACCTTGTATCCGCTGCTCGCCGATGCCTTGGGGCTGGGCAAGCTGTCGGTTGGGCCACCCTACTTCGGCACCTTGTTCGTGGTGTTGATGGCGCCGCTGGTCGCACTGTTGCCCTTCGGCCCGCTCACCCGCTGGCAGCGCGAACAGGCTTCGCGGCCGATGGCGATGCTGGCGCCGTGGGCGGGTCTGGCGGTGGCGGCCGGCGTACTGGCCTGGTTCGCCGCGCCGCAGGGACAATTGAAAGCCGCCTTCGGTGTCGCCGGTGCAGCCTGGGTGCTGCTGGGCACCACGCGCTTCCTGTGGACGCGACGGGCGGCCAAGGGGCGCAAATTCACTGCCGAGATGCTCGGCATGGTGCTGGCGCACCTGGGCGTTGCGGTGTTCCTGTCCGGTGCCATGCTGGTGGAGGGATTGAGCCTGCAGCGCGAAGTGGCGCTGGCACCCGGGCAACAGGTGCAGATCGGCCGCTATGCACTGCATTTCGACCGGATCGAAGAACGGCGCGGGCCCAATTACGTGTCCGACCGTGCCAACCTGCAGGTATTCAAGGACGATGCCCCGGTAGACGCGCTGCATGCCGAAAAGCGCCGTTACGCCAGTGGCGGCCAGACGTTGACCGAGGCGGCGATCCGCCCTGGTCCGTTTGGCGATCTGTATGTCGCCCTTGGCGAACCGCTGGGCAATCAAGCCTGGGCGGTGCGTGTCCACCTCAAACCGTTCGTCCGCTGGATCTGGCTGGGAGCGTTGCTGATGGCGCTTGGCGGCCTGGTGACCGCGGCCGACCGGCGTTTTCGTCGTTCTCCGGAGATCCAAGATGGTTGAGTCACGTTCGCCCCGCCTGCCCACTGCGGTTCTCGTGGGCGCCATCGTGCTGCTGCTCGCCCTGGCAGCGCTGCTGGTCTATGCGGTGGTGCGCTCCGGTCAGGACGATCGCGATGCCCTGCCCTCTGCGCTGATCGGCAAACCAGCGCCGGAATTCGCGCTGCCGTTGCTGCACGACCCGGCCATCGTGGTGCATGCGCGCGAATTGCGCGGCGCGCCATACATCATCAACGTGTGGGGCAGCTGGTGCCCGGCCTGCCGCGAAGAACACCCGGTGCTGAGCCGCTTCGCCCTGACCAAACGCGTGCGCGTGATCGGCTACAACTGGAAGGACGAGCGCAACGATGCGCTGCGCTGGCTCGAACAACTCGGCAACCCGTATCTGCTTGTGGTCGCCGATCAAGATGGCCGCACCGCCATCGATTTCGGCATCGCCGCCGCGCCGGAAACCTTCTTGGTCGACGGGCGTGGCGTGGTGCGCTGGAAGTACAGTGGCATGCTGACCCAATCCATCATCGACACCCAGTTGATTCCGGCGCTGAGCAAGATCGAGCGTTCCCCCACTGCCGCACCGGACCTGCACGCCAAACGATGACGCGCACCTGGCTGCTCCTGCTGCTGTTGCTACCCTGGCTGGCCGTTGCCCAGCCGGTCGGCGACCCGGCGCCGCTGCGCTATGCATCGGCCGAAGAGGAGGCGCGTTTTCATGCACTTACCGCCGAGTTGCGCTGCGTGCAATGCCAGAACCAGTCGCTGGCCGATTCCAACGCGCAAATTGCGCAGGACTTGCGCCGCGAGGTGCTGGCACTGATGCACGAAGGCCGCAGCGATGCGCAGATCCGCCAGTTCCTGGTCGCGCGCTATGGCGAGTTCGTGCTGTACCGTCCGCGTGTGGAGTCGCGCACCTGGCTGCTATGGTTCGGTCCGCTGCTGGTGTTGCTGCTGGGCGCGGGCGCCGTTGTGCTGGTGGTACGCAAACGCAGCGTGGCCGCGCCTGCCATGCCTGCCGATGAGCAGGAGTGGTGATGGCCGGCTTTGTCATCGCGGGGATCGTGATTGCGCTGCTGGCCTTCGGCGTGGTGGTGCGCCCGCTGTGGCGCGAGGCGCGCGGCCTGGCCGCAAGCGTGGCAGTGTTGCTGCTGGCCGCGAGTGCGGCGTTGTACTGGCTGGTCGGCACGCCAGGCGCCATCACCCAGCCGACCAATCGCCCGGCCACGCCACGTTCGCTGGATGAAGCCATCGTGCAGCTGCGCGCGGCGCTGGCCAGTAACCCCGAACAGGCCGAAGGCTGGGTGTTGCTGGGGCGCTCGCTGTCCAGCCAGCAGAAATTTGCCGAAGCGCGCGATGCCTTCGCACGCGCGGTGGCACTGCGTCCGGACGAAGCGGACGTGCTGGTCGCCGCGGCGCAGGCGCGCATGCTTGCCGACGACAGCGGTCGCCCGGATCCGGAAGCCATGCGCCTGCTCGAATACGCGCTGGCGGTGCAACCGGACCATCAACGCGCACGCTGGTTCCTGGGGGTGGTGCAGCGCCAGGCCGGTGAGCCGGCCAAGGCCAGTGCGACATGGGAGCCGCTATTGCGCGTGGTCGATGTCGCAACCCGCCCTGGCCTGCTCGAACAGATCAATGCAGCCCGACAGGACGCCAAGCTCGAGCCGATCCAGGCACCGGCTGCACCTACCGCCGCTGCAGCGAGCGACAAACGCATCCAGGTGCGCGTGACGCTGGATGCCGAATTCGCCAAGCGCGCCGGATTGTCCGGCGACACCAGCGTGTTCGTGATCGCGCGCGCGGCCGACACGCCGATGCCGGTGGCGGTGGAAAAACACGCGCTGAGCGAGCTTCCATTGACCATCATGCTGGACGATGGCGACAGCCCGATGCCTACGCTGGACAAGGTACAGCTGCTGGCCCGGCTGTCGCGCAGCGGCAACGCCATGCGTCAGGCCGACGACGTGGAAAGCGCACCGGTGACGATCGCACTGCCTGCGGACGCGCCAGTGGAGCTGGTGATCGGCCGCTGATGGCGTGTTGCGTCTCATTGCGACGCTTCGGCGCAGTGCCGCATAAGAATGCCAAACACCATCTGCGCCAGCCTGACGGCTGCGCAGGAGTTCTGTTGGTCGCTCCTGGTCGGTTGCGATGTTCAAATCATCTGTACCGACCATCTCGACCGGCCCTTGCCTGCTCACCGTCGCGGCACGGATGTCGCTCAGGCGCTTGCAAGGACGCATTGCAGCGTTCCGCGCTGGTGGGCATGCAAGGGTCTTGCAGCCAAACCGCAGGTCTGCCGCCCTGCAAAGTGGCATCACGCAGCGCATGGCTTCCAGCCAATTCCGGATTTCCCATTCCCATCCTGCACACTGGCGCGTGCCATGGCAGATAGAATTGGCCCATGACTGAATTCATCCCCGCCGGCACGCTGTACCACGCCCTGCCCTCACCGTTTCCGATGAAACGCGGCGGCGTGCTGCATCAGGCACGCGTGGCGTACGAGACCTGGGGCACGCTGGCAGCAGACCGCAGCAATGCGATCCTGATCGTCACCGGCCTGTCGCCTAACGCGCACGCGGCGGCAAACCAGGCCAACCCAGAGCCGGGCTGGTGGGACGCAATGCTAGGGCCGGGCAAGCCGATCGATACCACACGCTGGTTCGTGGTGTGCGTCAATTCGTTGGGCAGTTGCAAGGGCTCGACCGGGCCGGCTTCGGTGAACCCTGCCACCGGCTTGCTGTATCGCCTCACCTTTCCGGACCTGTCGATCGAAGACGTGGCCGACGCCGCAGCCGATGTGGTACGCGCGCTGGGTATCGCGCAGCTGGCCTGCCTGATCGGCAACTCGATGGGCGGCATGACCGCGCTGGCGCTGTTGCTGCGCCATCCTGGCATCGCGCGCAGCCACATCAATATTTCCGGCAGCGCGCAGGCATTGCCGTTTTCAATCGCAATCCGCTCGTTGCAACGCGAGGCGATCCGGCTGGATCCACACTGGAACGGCGGCCACTACGACGATGTGCGCTACCCGGAATCGGGCATGCGCATGGCGCGCAAGCTCGGCGTGATCACGTATCGTTCGGCGCTGGAATGGGACGGCCGTTTCGGCCGCGTGCGGCTGGATTCGGAGCAGGCGGCCGATGATCCGTTTGGCCTGGAATTCCAGGTGGAAAGCTACCTGGAAGGCCACGCACGTCGCTTCGTGCGCTTCTTCGACCCCAACTGCTATCTGTATCTGAGCCGCTCGATGGACTGGTTCGACCTGGCCGAGTATGTCGATGACGAACCGGCCGCCAACGTCGGCATGGACAGCCCCGGTGCAGCTGCCCTGCCCGCCTCCGCCAAGCCGGAGACCGGCATCTCGACCGCCGCAACCGTGCTCGCCGGGCTGGCGCGGATTCGCATCGCGCGTGCGCTGGCGATCGGTGCCAACACCGACATCCTGTTCCCGGTGCAGCAGCAGGAACAGATCGCCGACGGCCTGCGCGCCGGCGGCGCCGATGCGCAATTCATCGGTCTTGACTCGCCGCAAGGCCACGACGCGTTCCTGGTCGATTTCGCCCGCTTCGGCCCAGCGGTGAGCGACTTCTTGCAGGACTGTTGAGCTCCTTGACCCTCGCTCTGCGCTGCCGAATATCCTCCGATGTTGCTGCAATAGGACGACCATCACCGCTGCTTTGCCGGCTGAGCAATTGATGCGTTATAGACGCGCAGACCGCACCGGCAAGCCAAACCATCCGACAGAGCTATGCCAATGCGCTATCAAGGACGTCTCAGCGACTGGAATGATCACAAGGGCTTTGGCTTCGTCACGCCCCATGGTGGTGGCGACCGTGCATTCGTCCATATCAGCGCATTTGCACAGAAGACGCGTCGCCCGCGCGATGGGGAGATCATCACGTATGCAATCGAACGCGATGCGCACAAGCGCCTGAATGCCACGCAAGTGCGTTGGGCAGACCGTACCACCGCCGCCAGAACCGAACAGCGTCGCAGCGGGTTGCCGCGCAAGACGCTGGCTGCGGTGTCGATGCTCGCCTTGACGGCAGCCACGCTGATGCACGCGGTACCGGTGATCGTACCGCTCTGGTACGCGGCGGCCAGCCTGGTCACGCTGCTGATCTATGCGATGGACAAATCGGCCGCGCAACGCAATCAATGGCGTACACCCGAATCCAGCTTGCACCTGCTGGCGCTGATCGGTGGCTGGCCAGGTGCATTGCTGGCGCAGGACATCCACCGGCACAAATGCAGCAAGGCGGCGTTTCAGCTGACGTTCTGGCTCACGGTTGCGTTGAACGTCGGCGCGCTGGTGCTGGCGGTGACCGGGACCGATCTGATGGCCTCGCTTCCGGTGCTGTTCGATTGACGCGACCAACAGCGTGCGGCCAGGTGATCAATGCGCATCCCGCGACCACGTTCGAGGACCGCAGCGATTGGCTATGCGTTCTGATCGAGCAGTTCCAGCGTTCCCTCACGCATCCGGTAATGCCGTTGCACGACACCGCGCGGTAGCGCGTCGTGGGTGATCATCACCAGCGAGCGTTCGCCGAGTGCGGCGGCCAGGTCGAGCAGCAGCGCGTCGGCGGTATCCACGTCCAGACCATCGGTGGGTTCGTCGAGCAATAGGATCGGGGCATCGCGCAGCAGTGCCCGCGCGAGGGCAAGCCGGCGCGCCTGGCCGGCAGACAGTGTGGCGCCGTTTTCGCCTACCCAGGTGTCCAGGCCGTTGTTCGCACTGGCCCACGCGCCCAGACGCACCTGCTCGAGCACCTGCCACAACGCGGCATCGTCGGCAGTGGCGTCGCCGATGCGCAGGTTGTCGCGCACGCTGCCGGCAAACACCGGCGCATTCTGGGGCAGCCAGGCGATACGCTGGTGCCATTGCGCCTGTGCGACGTCACGCAGGTCGATGCCGGCGTAGCGCAGCTGCCCGGCCTGCGGATCCCACAGCCGCAGCAACAACGCCGACAATGTGCTTTTACCGCTGCCGCTGTCGCCGCTGATGGCAATGCGCTCGCCCGGCGCCAGGGTCAGATCGAGCGCATGCAGCACCGGGCGCACGCTACCGGGCCAGGCAAACGACAACTGCTGCAATTGCAGCGTACCAGTGCGCGGCACGTCGATTGCGTGCGTCGGATCGCCGACCGATGGCGCTTGATCGACGATGGCCTGCAGGCGCCCGGCGGCAACGCGCGCGCTTTGCAGCGCCTGTAACGCCAGCCCGGCACCGGCCCAGACTTCCAGCAACGCCATGGTCAAAAACACCAGGCCTGCAGCCAGTTCGGCGGCGATCAGCCCGCCTTCGGCCGCGCCAAGTGCCAGCCACAGCATGCCGGCCAGCCCCAGCCCGCCGCAGAGCGCATGCAGCAGGTTGCCGGTGATCAGCCGTCTGCGCTGGATGCAATCGCCGCCGGTGACCGCGGCGGCCGCGGCGTCGCTGCGCTGCAGCCAGGCGCCCTGCGCATCGACCGCAGCAAGGTCGGCTGCGCCCTCCAGGCCTTCGAATGCCTGCGTGCGCAAGGTGGTGCGCTGCTGCGCACGCAACTGCTCGCGCTGCGCGCCGCCGCGTGCCACCTGCCACGGCACCAGCCCACCGATCAGCACGCCGAGCACCAGCAACAAGCATGCAGCGGGAAGATAGATCAGTGCAGCGGCGGCGACACCGCCCAGCCAGATGCCGAGCAACGCGACCAGCGGTGCCAATGCGCGCACGCTGAGGCCGTCGACCTCGCCGATGTCGGACATCAGCCGCGCCAGCAGATCGCCGGTGCGGGTGGCCGACAATCGCCCGGGCGCCAGCGGCAAGGCGCGACGAAAGAACCACACCCGCAGATCGCGGGCGATGCGCAAGGTGGCATCGTGCCCGATCAACTTTTCGCCGTAGCGCGACACGATACGCGCGAAGGTCAAGGCGCGGATGCCGGCCGACGGCGAGAAGAAATTGAAGCCGGTCCCCATACCGGCAACGCCTGCCAGCGCAGCGGCGGTCAGGAAGCTGCCGGACAAGCCCAGCAGGCCGACACCGGCAAGCATGGTGACCAGCACCAGCACTGCCGACAACAGCAGACGCCAGGCATGCCGACCGAACACATCGCGCAAACGATCAGGCTGGGCGCGGCTCATGGTGCCTCCACCGTGACCGTCGCGCCGCGCAGATCGATCACCGTGTCGGCCCAACGCATCGCCGCAGCGCTGTGCGTCGCCAGAACGACCGCACGGCCGCGCGCAAAGATGCCCAGCGTACGCAGCAATTCCGCTTCGGTGTCCGCGTCGAGAAAGGCGGTGGGTTCGTCCAGCAGTAACACATCCGGCTCGCGCAACAACAACCGCGCCAACGCCACGCGTCGGGCTTCGCCACCGGACAAACCAAAGCCACGCTCGCCGATCACCGTGTCCAGGCCAGCCGGCAAGTGCGTGGTAAAGCGCAGCACTTGCGCCGCCTCGGCCACCGCATGCAGGCGCGCATCGTTGGCCTGCGGGTCGCCCAGGCGCAGGTTGTCGGCGATGCTGCCGTGAAACAGGTAGGGCCGCTGCGTGGCATATCCAATGCGCGCACCCGGGCGCACGGCCACGCTGCCCGCCTCGGGTGCAAGCCAACCAGCGAGTCCTTCCAGCAGCGTGCTCTTGCCGCTGCCGCTGGCGCCGATCACTGCAACGCGCTGCCCGGGCTCCAGCGTCAACGCAAACTCCTTGACCATCACCTGCGGTGCGCCGGCAGGACGCAGTGCCAATCGACGTGCCTGCAACAAGGGCGCATGCGCTTGTGCTGGCTCCAGGGCACGTGCGGGTAGCGCACCGGTGTCTGCAACAGCAGGCGGCTGGAAACCCTGCAGCAACCGCTCGGCCTCGGCCACTGCAGCCAAGGCGTTTGCGCGGTCATGGTAATGCGCGGCCAGGCGCCGCAGGGGCGCGAAGAATTCCGGCGCCAGCAAGAGGCAGAACATGCCCGCGCCCAGCGACGGCATACCGTGCAGATGGAGCATGCCCAGATAACTCAAACCGAAGTACAGCGCCACGATCGCCACGCTGACGGAGGCAAAAAATTCCAGCACGGTCGACGACAGGAATGCGATACGCAACACTTTCAGCGAGCGCTCGCGCACGCCCTCGGCAGCGGCGGCAATGCCCTGCAACTCAGCCTGGCCGCGGCCATACACGCGCAGCAATCCCAGGCCCTTGAGGCGATCGGCGAAATGCCCGCCCATGCGCGCCAACTCGCCGAGTTGTTCGCGCCCTGCGGCCTCGGCGCCCCACCCCACCAGCATCATGAAGAACGGAATCAGCGGCGCGGTGAGCAGCAACACCAGCCCGACCACCCAATCGACCGAAAACACCGCGATCAGGATCAGCGGCGGCACCAGCAACATTTCGATGCGCGCGAGCTGGTAGCCGACGAAATAGCCTTCCAGTGCATCGGTATGCGCCAGGCTCAATTCGCCCAGTTCGCCGCTGCGCTGCCGGCGCAACCATAGCGGTCCGTGCTGCGTCAGGCGTCTGGCAATGCGCGTGCGCAGTTCGCGTTTGGCCACGTCGGCCACTCCACCGGTCAGCGATTGCGCCCAGGCGTTGAGTAGTGCGCGCCCGATCAGCGCCAGCAGCAAGCCCGCGCCCACGTTGCGCAATTGCGTCAACGCCAGGTGCTGCACCAGCACCGCCTGTACCAGCCAGGCGATCGCAGCCGATTGCACGAGCAGCAACACACCCGACAACGCCACCGCAACCCCGGCAAGCCGCCGCGCACGCGTGGCCGATGCGGCAAGCGCATCCAGCCACTGGCCGCGTTGACGGCGCCGGGCGGGCGTTTCGCTGGCTTGCACGCTGGGCTGGCCCACGTCGCTCTTCTGAAGACTGCGCATTGCACGCGATTGTAAGTCGCCGCCTCCCGGTCGGGGGATAGACAGTGTGACGCACCTGTCCGGGGCCGCATTGATTTGGATCAACGCGGCCGACGCGATCGCGGCAGATGATCGCCACATTCCTTACCGCCCCTCAACCAGGCCCACCCGCCATGATCGACTCGACAGTTGTCGAACTGTCGCGGCTGCAGTTCGCAGTCACCGCGATGTACCACTTCATCTTTCCGCCGCTCACCATGGGTCTGTCGTTCCTGCTGGGCATCATGGAAAGCGTCTACGTCATGACCGGCAAGCAGATCTGGCGGCGCATGACCATGTTCTGGGGCGTGCTGTTCGGCATCAACTTCGCCATGGGTGTCGGCACCGGCATCGTGATGGAGTTCGAGTTCGGCATGAACTGGTCGTACTACAGCCATTACGTGGGCGACATCTTCGGTGCGCCGCTGGCGATTGAAGGACTGATGGCTTTTTTTCTGGAGGCCACGTTTCTGGGGCTATTCTTTCTGGGCTGGAATCGCCTGAGCAAGGTGCAGCACCTGATCACCACCTGGCTGGTGGCGCTGGGCAGCAATTTCTCCGCGTTATGGATCCTGATCGCCAACGGCTGGATGCAGAATCCGGCCGGTGCGGTATTCAACCCGGACACCATGCGCATGGAAGTGGTGGATTTCGTGGCGGTGCTGTTCAACCCGGTGGCGCAAGCCAAGTTCGTGCATACCGTCAGCGCCGGCTACGTGCTGGGTGCGGTGTTCGTGATGTCGATCAGTGCGTTTTACCTGTTGCGCGGCAAGCATATTGAGATGGCACGGCGTTCGTTTGCGGTGGCCGCAGCGTTCGGTCTGCTGTCGTCGCTGTCGGTGGTGGTGCTGGGCGACGAGAGCGGCTACGCCGCCAGCGAACACCAGAAGATGAAACTGGCCGCCATCGAAGCGATGTGGGAAACCGAAGCTGCGCCGGCCGACTTCACTGCGTTCGGCATTCCGAACCAGACCACCCATCGCAACGATTACGCCATCAAGATTCCATACCTGATGGGCTTGATCGCCACGCGTTCGCTGAACGAGCCGATTCCAGGCATTCTCGAATTGGTCGGCCGTGCCGAACACCGCATCCGCGGCGGTCAAATCGCCTATGGGGCACTGCAACGCATCCGCGCCGACAAGAACGACGCCCAAGCGCGCAAGGTTTTCGATGCGCATTGGCAGGACCTGGGCCACGGCCTGCTGCTCAAGCGCTACCGCGACGATATCGGCAACGCCACGCCGGAGCAGATTGCCCAGGCCGCGATGGACACCGTGCCACGCGTGCTGCCGCTGTTCTGGACCTTCCGCATCATGGCCGCCATCGGCATGTATCTCATCGCGTTTTTCGCTGTCGCCTTCTGGTTTGCCTGCAAGCACAACTTCCAGGAAAAACGCTGGTTCCTGACCTTGGCCCTGTGGACGTTGCCGCTGCCCTGGATCGCGATCGAATGCGGCTGGTTCGTTGCCGAATACGGCCGCCAGCCGTGGGCGGTGGAAGGCGTGCTGCCCACGTTCTACGCCGCCTCGGGGCTGGATCTGTACGAGATCGTGCTGACGCTGGTGGGCTTCACCGCGCTGTACACCACGCTACTGGTGATTGCGATCAAGTTGTCGCTGAAGACCATCAACAAGGGCCCGGATGCGCTGTTCCCGCCGATGCTGCCCAACGCATTGCGCGTCGCCCCACACGAGCATGCCCCGCAAGACCACGCCCCGTCGCGTCACGCACCGCTGAGTTCCGGTGCCGTGGCCGGCAGCGCACCGTAAGCGAAGGAGAGACATCATGGATTTCGTATTGCTCGATTACACAACCCTGCGCGTGATCTGGTGGCTGCTGCTCGGCGTGCTGCTGTCCGGTTATGCGGTGATGGGCGGCTTCGATCTTGGCGTGGGCGCACTGCTGCCGTTCGTCGCCACCAACGATGCCGAACGCCGGCTGGTGATCAATACCGTCGGCCCGGTCTGGGAAGGCAACCAGGTGTGGTTGATCCTGGGCGGCGGCGCGATCTTTGCCGCGTTCCCGCCGTTGTATGCAGTGAGTTTCTCCGGGTTTTATCTGGCGATGTTCCTGATCCTGTTCGCGCTGATCCTGCGCCCGGTCGGTTTCAAGTTCCGCGGCAAGCTGGCGAGTGCACGCTGGCGCAGCAATTGGGACTGGGCGCTGTTCGTCGGTGGCTTCATTCCGGCGCTGATCATGGGCGTGGCGGTCGGCAACGTGCTGCTGGGGGTGCCGTTCCATTTCGACGACAGCATGCGCACGTTCTACACCGGCAACCTGTTGGGGCTGCTGACGCCGTTCGCGTTGCTCGCCGGCTTGCTCAGCGTGGCGATGCTGCTCGCGCATGGCGCCGCGATGCTCGTGCTCAAGACCGATGGACCGGTGGCCGAGCGCGCGGCACGTTTCGGCGGCATCGCTGCGCTGTGTGCGCTGGCACTGTTTGCAGCAGGCGGCGCATGGGTGGCGCTGGGTCTGCCCGGCTATGCGGTGACCTCGTTGCTGGCCACAGACGCGGCCACCAACCCGCTCGGCAAGACCGCTGCGCTCACCGCCGCGGGCGGCTGGTTGCACAACTACAGCAGCATGCCGGCCACATTGGTGGCGCCGCTGGTGGGCATGGTCGGGCTTGCGATGAGCGCGATGCTCTTGCGCATGCGGCGCGGCGGCGTGGCCTTCATCGCTTCCGGCAGCGCCATCGTCGGCATCGTGTTCACGGTGGGCTTTGCGTTGTTTCCGTTCCTGCTGCCCTCTTCCAGCACGCCGAGCGCGAGCCTGACGCTGTGGGATGCATACAGCAGCCGTCTGACGTTGTGGATCATGTTGCTGGCCACTGCCGTGTTCATGCCGATCGTGCTGGCGTACACCAGCTGGGTGTATCGCGTGCTCAAGGGCAAGGTCACCGACGATGCGGTCACGGCCAATCCCAACGCCTACTGAGCGCCGCGGCAGCGATCGCAGTGCCTGCGCTGCCGTTGCCGCACCGCGCGTCACCATCTTTTTCAACGACTCGAGGAGCACCCCAATGTGGTATTTCGCATGGATACTCGGCACCGGCCTGGCGGCATCGGCCGCGGTGCTCAACGGCATGTGGTTCGAAGCACGCGAGCCCGAGCGTGGCGAGCCGCCCCAGTAAAATAATTTCATCGGATGCTTGCCGATTCCCCATTCCCTATGTAACATACGCGGCTCCTTCGGGGTGTAGCTCAGTCTGGTAGAGCGCTACGTTCGGGACGTAGAGGTCGCAGGTTCGAATCCTGTCTCCCCGACCAGTTTCAAAACACAAACCGGCCTCGTGCCGGTTTTGTGTTTTCAGGCGTCGTTGCACGCAGGTGCGCGGCGCGGATGGTCTGTCATGTCTGTTGTCACTTCCGCGTCTTCTTCGTCCGCCCAGTTGCGTGGTCGCGGCCTGGTGCTGGCCGCGATCTTGCTGTCCGCATTCAACTTGCGCACCGCGGTGACGTCGCTGACGCCGCTGCTGGAACGCATTGCCGACGAGTACGCCTTCGGCGCGCCCACCATGGGCGCGCTCGGCATGTTGCCGACCGCAGCGTTCGCACTCACCGGCGTGGCAACGCCCGCGTTGCTGCGCCGTTTCGGTTTGCTGCGCGTGGCGCTGGCGTCGATGGCGTTGGCCACGCTGGGATTAGTGCTGCGCCCGCTGCTGCCGGGCACCGCCGGGTTGCTGGTCGGCTCGCTGGTGGCGTTGGCCGGGATGGGCATGGGCAACGTGGTACTGCCGCCACTGGAGAAGCGTTACTTCGGCGACCGCGTGGGCCGGGTGAGCACGCTGTACATCACCGTGCTGCAGGTCGGTACGCTGCTGCCGGCGCTGCTGGCAGTGCCGGTGGCCGATGCGCTGGGTTGGCGCAGTTCGATGGTGGCGTGGGTGCTGCCGGCCCTGCTGGCAACGGCGGCGTGGGCGCTGGTGCACGCCAACCATCGGCGCCTCCGCGCAACCGGCCCGGCACCGGTCACCCCCACGCCCGAAGCCGAAGGCCGCGTCGCCCGTACTGCGCTGGGGTGGTGCATGGCGGTGACCTTCGGCATGACCTCGCTGGTGACCTATTCCATGTTCACCTGGCTGCCGACGCTGCTGCGCGAAGCCGGTGCATCGCCTGCGTTCGGCGGCACCATGGTGGCGTTGTTCGCGGCATTGGGCATGGCCGGGGCGCTGACCATGCCGGCGCTGGCGGTGCGCATGCGCAATCCGTTTCCGATCGTACTGCTCTGCGCAGCCTGCCACCTCGTCGCGTTTGCCGGGCTGTGGTGGGCGCCGCTGGCCGCACCGGTGCTGTGGGTGACCCTGCTCGGCCTGGGGCCGAGCACGTTTCCGTTGGCATTGGTGTTGGTGAATCAGCGCAGCCGCACGGCGGCCGGTTCGGCCGCACTGTCCGGTTTCTCGCAAGGTGTGGGCTATGCGGTGAGCTGCCTGGGGCCATTCCTGTTCGGCTGGCTGCACGCGCACAGTGGCGGCTGGACCTCCCCGTTCGTGTTCCTGGTCATCTGCCTGCTGGTGCAGCTGGCCGCCGCCTGGGTGGTCTGCCGCCCGCAGCTGCTGGAAGATGCGTGGGCGCCGCCGGCACGCGGCGCCCACGCGCTCAACGTACCGGCAGAGTGATGTAGCTGGGCTGCTCGGGGGACACGTACACCCGCTGCGTGGCTTTTTGATAGTCGCCAGGCTTGGCGAAGAAGATGTTGGGCACGTAGGTCTGCGGATTGCGGTCGTATAGCGGGAACAGGCTGGATTGCACCTGCACCATCACCCGGTGGCCCGGTTGGAAGGTGTGGTTGGCGGTTGGTAAGCCGAACTGGAATGCCAGCGGCTGATTGGACGCCAAGGGTTTGGGCGTGCTGAAACTCTCGCGGTAGCGGCCGCGGAAAATCGCCAACGACACCGGCAACTCGTAGCCGCCCATCTTCGGGTTCGAGGCCATCTCCTCCGGATACACGTCGATCAGCTTCACCACCCAATCGCTGTCGCTGCCGCTGGTGGAGGCCTGCAGATGCACTTCGGGCGCACCGGCGATCTGCAGTGGCTCGGTCAGCGGCTCGGTGACGAAGGTCAGCACGTCCGGGCGGCCATCGACAAAGCGCTGGTCGTGCACCAGCCAGGTGGTCCACATCGTGCGGTCGGCAAAGTCCACCGGGCGCGGCACGAACGGCACCGGCTTGGCCGGGTCGGACACGTACTCTTCAAACCCCACCTGCCCGGCCACCGGTTGCTGGAACGACAACTTGCCGCCGGCCTGCAGATACAGCGGCTTGCTGGCCGAGGCGCAGCCATTGTCGCAACTGCGCGGCCACGCCTTGAGGCGGTCCCAATGGTTCTCGCCGGTGTTGTAGATGAACACCGGCGGCGTGTCTGCCTTGGGCGCGCCATCGACCAGGTACTGGTCGAAAAACGGGCGCAGCACCTCGGAACGGAATTGGCGCGCGGTGTCGCCTTCGAAATTCAGCGCACCCAAGGCGCTACCGTCGTAGTTCACCTGACTGTGGCGCCACGGGCCCATCACCAGGTAGTTGAGGGTATTGCCCTTGTCGCGCGGCTCCATCGCCGCGTAGCTGTGGATCGCCCCCCACATGTCTTCCTGATCCCACAGGCCTTGCAGCCACATCGTGGGCACCTTCAGCGGCGTGCGCGCCATCACCTTGTCCAGCGCCTGTTCCTGCCAGAACGCGTCATAGGCGGCGTGTTCGGTGAGCTTGTGCCACCACGGCAACTGCTCCAGGCCCGCAGCCTTGGCGAAGTCGCCGGCCGAGCCGGCCTGCAGGAAATTGCTGTAGTCGTCGTGCCCCTGGCGCGCGATGCCGGCGCCCTTGCCGCGTTTGCTCAGCTGGCCGGTGAAGTAATCGAAATTGACCTGGCGGAACGCGCCGTAATTGAACCAGTCGTCGCCCATCCAGCCGTCGATCATCGGGCTTTCCGGCACCGCCACCTTCAACGCGGGATGCGGATTGGTCAGCGCCATCACCACGGTGAATCCTTCGTAGGACGAACCGATCATGCCAACCTTGCCATTGGATTCCTTGACGTTCTTCACCAGCCAGTCGATGGTGTCCCAGGCATCGGTGGCATGGTCGACCTCGCTGGAATTGAGCGGCCCACGCAGCGGGCGCGTCATCACGTAATCGCCTTCGGAACCGTACTTGCCGCGCACGTCTTGGAACACGCGGATGTAGCCGCCTTCCACGAACACGTCGTCGCCGGGCGGCAGCAGATCCTTCATATGCGGCGAGGCCAGGCGCTCGCTCCGGCCACTGGCATCGTAAGGCGTGCGCGTCAGCACGATCGGCGCGTTCCTGGCGCCCTTGGGCAGCACGATCACCGTGTGCAGCTTGACCCCATCGCGCATCGGAATCATCACCTCGCGCTTGATGTAGTCGTTGCTCGCATCGGCAGCCACGAACGGCTTGCCGGTGATGTCCGGCGTCATCGGCGAGGTTTGCGCCCAGGCGCTGCAGGTGGCGGCGGCAATGGCGGTGGCGAGCAGGCAGGCGGCAAGGCGGCGCATGGAATCTCCGGCAGCAACGGTGGGCAGGATGAACAACTGCAGCAGCGTAGGCACAGACAACTGGCTTGCGGGAGTGTCGAAGGTACCGGGTCGGCCAGGCTGCGGCGAGCACGCGCTGCGGATCGGCTGCACGGGCGCCGACGTTTAGGTTGTCCTGAAATGACCACGCCGTGCATTGCATCCCTTGCACGCCAGTCTTCGATCGGTGCGCGCAAGCCACCCCCAAGCCAAGCAAACGTCATTGGAAGACCGGCAAAATCGCACGCTTCCGCAGGCGCGGCAGATGCTTTACAACGTTTGATCCCACGATTGCAGCGAGCGCTCGCATGCGCATTCCCCCCTCGCACGATTGCGCCAACCCACACCGCCGTCGCCTGCTCACCCACCTCGGTGCGGCCGCGCTGCTGCCGTTGCTCGGCCGTGCTGCCAGTAGCGACGCGACCACGCCACCGCTGCGCCCCACCCGTTCGCCGTTGCTGCCGCCCGAGCATGCGCTACGCCTAGCGTATGCGGCGCCTGCCAGCGATGCCCAGCTGTTGCGCGAAGGACTGCCGATCGGCAACGGCCGGCTCGGGGCGCTCTGCGGCGGAGCTCCTGCCTGCGAGACGCTGTTCGTTTCCGAAGGCAGCCTTTGGTCAGGCGGCAGCAACGCAGTGCTGCAGGACGATGGCCAGTTTGCATATACCAAGGAAGAGTTCGGCAGCTTCATGCTGCTGGCCACGCTTTTTGTGGAACTGGAAGGGCATGCGCAGGCGCAGACGTCCGATTACCAGCGCGAACTGGACATGAGCAACGGCTGCGTACGCGTGCGCTATCGCATCGGCGACACGCGTTATACACGGACGCTGTT
This sequence comes from Xanthomonas sp. D-36-1, assembly GCF_017746155.1. Classification (NCBI taxonomy): domain Bacteria; kingdom Pseudomonadati; phylum Pseudomonadota; class Gammaproteobacteria; order Lysobacterales; family Lysobacteraceae; genus Xanthomonas; species Xanthomonas sp. D-36-1. The sequence continues at coordinate 82,538 of NZ_JAGHWR010000020.1, read as the reverse complement.
CGCAAGCCACCCGGATGCGGCCATCGTGTTGCGCCTGGATTGCGAAGGCGCAGGCAGCCACCGTGGCCGCATTCGCCTGGTCGACACGCATGCCGGGGCCGGTCGCGCCGACGGCCACGCCGGGCTGCGCTTCGCCGGCCAGCTCGATAACGGCCTGCGCTATGCCGCAGCGCTGCGCGTGCACAGCGACGGTGGCAGGCTCGAAACAGGCGAAGGCCTGCTGCAGTTTCATGACTGCCGTGGCCTGACCATCGTGTTGTGCGGCGACACCGACTACGCCGCCGATGGCGCACGCGGCTGGCGCGATGCCACGCGCGACCCGCTTGCGCTGGCGCGCAACCGTGCACAGGCCGCCGCCACAGTGCCTGCGGCGCTGTTGCTGGACACCCATGTGGCCGATCACCGTGCGTTGTTCGATACGTTGCAGGTGGAGCTTGGCCAGTCCAGCGATGCGCAACGCGGCCTGGAGACCTGGCAGCGCATCCAGGCCCGCGCCGCCACGCCTGCGCTCCCCGACCCGGAACTGGAGGTGGCCTATCTGCAATTTGGCCGCTATCTCACCATCGCCGCCTCGCGTGATGGATTGCCCACCAACCTGCAGGGCCTGTGGCTGGAAAACAACGACCCGCCATGGATGAGCGACTACCACAGCGACGTCAATCTGCAGATGAACTACTGGCTGGCGGACCCGTCCGGCCTGGGCGCCTGCGTCGATGCGCTGACACGCTATTGCCTGGCGCAGCTGCCGTCCTGGACACGCATCACCCAAACCCACTTCAACGACCCGCGCAATCGTTTCCGCAATACCTCCGGCAAGATCGCCGGCTGGACCGTGGCCATTTCCACCAATCCGTTCGGCGGCAACGGCTGGTACTGGCACCCGGCAGGCAACGCGTGGTTATGCGACAGCCTGTGGCAGCACTACGAGTTCACCCAGGACCGGGACGACCTGACGCGCATCTATCCGCTACTCAAGGGCGCCTGCGAATTCTGGCAGGCGCGCCTGATCGCAATGGAGGTCACCGACGCCGACGGGCGCACGCGACAGTGCCTGGTCGACGACCACGACTGGTCGCCAGAGCATGGCCCGGAAAATGCGCGCGGTATTGCCTATGCGCAGGAACTGGTATGGACGTTGTTCGGGCAATACCGCCAGGCCAGCGCCCTGCTTGGCCGCGACGCAGCCTACGCCGCGACCATCGCCACGCTGCAGCAGCGTCTGTACCTGCCGGAGATCAGCCCGCTCAGCGGCCAATTGCAGGAATGGATGTCCCCCACGGACCTGGGTGAAGCCCATCACCGGCACCTGTCGCCGCTGATGGGTCTGTTCCCCGGCCATCGCCTGCATCCGGATCTGGCGCCGCCTGCGCAGCTGGAAGCAGCGCGTAAGCTATTGGAAGCGCGCGGCATGCAGAGCTTTGGCTGGGCTTGCGCATGGCGGGCGCTGTGCTGGGCAAGACTGGGCGATGCGGAGCGTGCTTATGCGCTGGTGCTGACCAATCTGAAACCCTCGATCGGTCATCGCAATGGCACCGCGCCGAATCTGTTCGATATCTACGATCTCAGCCAGCACGGCGACCCCACCCTTGGCGGGGTGTTCCAGATCGATGCCAACTTCGGCACCCCGGCCGCAATGCTGGAAATGCTGCTGTATTCGCGCCCTGGGCAGATCACGCTGCTGCCGGCACTGCCCAAGGCCTGGGCCGCGCAAGGCCGCGTTACCGGCCTGGGCGCACGTGGCGGATTTACGGTGGACATGGCGTGGCGCAACGGCGTGCCGACGCAGATCAGCGTGCGCAGCGTCGGCGGCACCCGCACCCGCCTTAGCTGGGGCGCCCAGGCGCACGACATTACGCTTGCACGTGGCCAAGTGCTGCGCGTGCTGTGAGCCAGTGCCACGTGCCGGCCGCGCTTGAAGCGTGACGCGGTTGCAAGCGCGGCAAGGCATCTGCTCGTTGGCCGGCGATTGGCTGCGCCCCGCAGTATGGCCTGGCCCAGCGTTACCCAGCCAGGTCGCACTGCGCACGCAAGGTATTGTGGAAAGCAGGTGCGTCCGGGCAGCATCCAATGACGCAGCGACGACATTGCCGATCGCTCAGCGATGCAAGCAGCCGCCGTTGATGGCGCTTGCGGCAGGTGTGCAGCCTTGCCTAATGCCGCACCTGGCCTTGGCCGCGCACCACGAAGCGCTCCACGGTCAGCGCTTCCAGGCCCATCGGGCCATAGGAATGCAGGCGCGTGGTGGAGATGCCGATCTCCGCGCCCAGGCCGAGTTCACCGCCGTCGGAAAAGCGCGAGGAGGCGTTCACCATCACCACCGCCGAGCGTAGCGACTGCACGAACCGTTCTGCGTTGCCGGCGTCCTGCGTGGCGATGACTTCGGTGTGGTCCGAGCCGTACTGGCGGATGTGCGCCAGCGCCGTGTCCAGATCCGGTACCACGCGGATGGCAAGGATCAGGTCGAGAAATTCCGCGGCATAGTCGTCGTCGTCGGCAGGGGCGATCTCGGGCAACACCGCGCGCGTCGCCGCGTCGCCACGCAGTTCCACCTTGCGTTCGCACAATGCCTGCGCGGCAAGCGGGAGAAAGCGCTCGGCGATGTCTGCATGCACCAGCAAGGTCTCCAGCGAGTTACAGGCGGCCGGCCGCGTCGCCTTGCCATCGATCAACAGACGTAGCGCAAGCGTCAGGTCGGCCGACGCATCCACAAACAGATGGCACACACCCTTGTAGTGCTTGATGACCGGCACGCGCGCGTGCTCGGCGACAAACCGGATCAGGCCTTCGCCACCGCGCGGAATCGCCAGATCGACGATGTCGCTGAGCTGCAGCAGCTCCAGCATGGTCTCGCGGCGCAGATCCTCGACCAGGGTCAGCGCCGCTTCCGGCACATTGGCCTTGCGCAAGGCGCGCTGCAGTGCGCGGGCGATGGCGGTGTTGGAATGGATTGCCTCCGAGCCACCGCGCAGGATCACGCCATTGCCGGCCTTGATGCATAGCGCCGCAGCGTCTGCGGTGACGTTGGGCCGCGCCTCGTAAATCATCGCGATCACGCCCAGCGGCACACGCACCTTCTGCACGCGAATCCCGTTGGGGCGCACCTCTTCGCGCGTGACCTGGCCGACCGGATCGGGCAAGGCCGCCACCTCGCGCAACGCATCCGCGATACCGGCCAGGCGCTTGTCGTCCAGCGCCAGCCGATCGAGCATGGCACTGCCGGTGCCCTTGGCACGCGCGGCCTCCAGATCGCGCGCATTGGCGGCCAGAATCGCCGCGGCATCGGCTTCCAGCGCGGCAGCCATCGCGTCCAGCAAGGCGTGCTTGGCCTGTGCAGACAATTGCGACACCACCTGCGCGGCGTCACGGCATTGCAGAGCGAGCGTTTTGATGGTCATTGGAGAATCGGGAATGGAGAATCGGGAATGGGGAATCGGGAATGGGGAATGGGGAATCGGGAATGGTAAAAGCACGCGACATCACTTTACTGCGACGTAATTGGCGCTGGGAACGTTCGGTGGGAAGCTCTTGCGATTCTCCATTCCCGATTCTCCATTCCTCGCTACAACACCACCAGATCATCGCGATGCACCACGTTTTCGCCATAACTGTAGCCGAGCACGTTCTCGATCTCGCGCGAATGGCGGCCTGCGATACGACGGATATCCAGGGCCGAATACTGGCTGACGCCGCGTGCCAGACACTGTTCGCCCGTGGTATCGCGCCGACGGATCTCCACCATGTCGCCGCGACGGAAATCGCCGTGCGCGTCGGCCACCCCGCCTGGCAACAGCGAGGCGCCTTTGCCGGTCAAGGCCGCTGCGGCGCCGTCGTCGATGAGGATCGCGCCCGCTTCCACCGGTGCGTGCCGCAGCCAATATTTTCGCGCAGCGATGCGCGTGCGTGCGGCGTGGATGCGCGTGCCACGCAGGCGGTCCTGCGCCAGGGCGCGCACCACCTCGCCACTTCGGCCGTTGAACAGATAGGTTTCGATGCCGGCCGCGCCGGCCTTTGCAGCGGCTTCCAGTTTGGTGCGCATGCCACCGGTCCCTACGTTGCTACCGCTGCCGCCGGCCATCGCCAGCACCTCCGGGGTGAGCTCGGGCACATCGTCGAGCGGGCGCGCCAACGGGTTGCTGCGTGGGTCGGCGCTATACAGGCCATCGATGTCGGTGGCGATGAACAAGGCATCGGCATCGACCAGCGCAGCCACGATCGCGGCCAGGTTGTCGTTATCGCCCAGCTTCAACTCATCCACCGAGACGGTATCGTTTTCGTTGATCACCGGCAGCGCGCCCAGCCGCAGCAACTCGCCCAAGGTGGCACGCGCATTGAGGTAGCGGCGACGGTTGCGCAGGTCGTCATGCGTGAGCAGTACCTGCGCCACCGGTCGCTCGAAAAAGCGCTGCCACAACGCAATCAACTGCGCCTGGCCCAAGGCGGCCAGTGCCTGCCGTGCCGCGATCGGTGCGCCGATATCCATCGCTTTAGGCAGGATGGCACGGCCGGCGGCCACCGCGCCCGACGACACGATCACCAGCTCGCGCCCGGCTGCCAGATTGGCGGAGACGAACTGCGCCAGACCGAGCGCGAAGCGCGGGGACAGGCCACCCCGATCGGCGGCGAGCAGGCTGCTGCCGACCTTGAGCACCGCACGGCGCCATGGCGGCAGCGCCTGCTCGGTAAAGGGCGACAACGTGCTGGCAGGCGTGCTCATGGCAATGGCATCCTCAGTGCGTATTCCACTCATACACGGTCAGTGCAGAGGCATCGCGCAGCACCAGCGGGTCACGCGCAACGATCTGCTGGGCGTCTTCGAGGGTGGCCACGTTGACCAGCACATACGCGCCACCGCTGCGATCGCTGAAACCACCGGTCAGCTCAAGCTGCCCGGCGGCGCGCAACGCATCGAGAAAGTCCAGATGCGGCTGCACCACATCGGCGGGGAACCCCGGCTTGCGCAGCGCAAGCACCAGGTAGCGGGTCGTCATGCGCGCAGCGCCTGCCAGCGCGCCTGCAACACATCCAGTTGCAGGTCGGCCGCAGCACCGGGTGAGACGCGCGCAGCCAGGCTACCTTCCGGCGTGCGCCCCTGCCCTGCGGTCTCGGAGGCTTGCGCTGCGGCCTTGTAGGCCTCGCGGAACGGCACGCCGGCCACGGCGGCTTCCACTGCCACATCGGTGGCGTACATGCCCGAATCGATGGCTGCGCGCAGTTTGTCCGGGCGCCATTCCAGATTGGCCAACAAGGCCGGCAACAGTTCCAGCGCCGCAAGTCCGCGGCCAAAGCCGTGCACGATCGCGCCCTTGCTGCTCTGCAGATCGCGGTGATAACCCGACGGCAGCGACAGCAGCTGTTCGATCTCGATGCGCGCTGCCGCCACGCTGGCATGCGTTGCGCGCATCAGTTCGATCACGTCCGGGTTGCGCTTGTTCGGCATGATCGAACTGCCGGTGGTGTATTGCGCCGGCAAAGCGACAAACGCGAATTCGCCGCTGGTGAACAGCGACAGATCCCAGGCGATGCGGCGCAGATCCAGCGTGGCGCTGCCCAGCGCTTCGAGCGCGGCCAGTTCGTATTTGCCGCGCGAGAGCTGGGCATAGATCGGCGAGACCAACAGGCGTGCAAAACCCAGTTCGGCGGTGGTATGCGCACGATCCAGCGGCAGATTCACGCCATAGCCTGCGGCCGTGCCGAGCGGATTGCTGTCCACCAGCTGCAAGGTATCGGTTGCGCGTACGGCATTGTCGATGAAGGCTTCTGCCCAGCCCGCCCACCACATGCCGGCCGACGACACCACCGCCCGTTGGATATGCGTATAACCGGGCACCGGCAGTTCGGCCTCTGCCTGCGCGCGATCCAACGCCACCTTGGCGATCTCGGCGCTGAGCGTGGCAACGCGCTGCAGCTTGTCCTTCAGCCACAAGCGCGTGGCGACCAGGATCTGGTCGTTGCGGCTGCGCCCGGTGTGGATCTTGCGGCCTGCATCGCCCAGACGCTCGGTCAAGCGCGCTTCGATAGCCGAGTGACAATCTTCGTATTGCGCATCGAGCACGAAGGCGCCGCTGCGAAAATCGGCGGCCAGCAGGTCGAGCTGTTCGCTCAAGCCACCCAGCTCCTGCAACGACAAGATGCCGATGTGCTGCAGCCCCTGCGCATGCGCCTTGCTGGCAGCGATGTCATACAGGAAGAATTCGCGATCCAGGATCACATCGTCGCCGGCCAGGAAACTCTGGATCTTGGCGTCCACGGCAACGCCAGGTTTTTGCCACAACAGATTGGTCATCGGAAAGCGTCTCGAGTCAGTCGTCCAGTTTCGATCCCCGCACAGGGATGTGCGGGCTGTTGCAAGGCACTCGCTTCGTTGAATCCCTGCACAGGGATGTGCAGGCCCCTTGCGAGGGACCCGCTTCGTTGAATCCCTGCACAGAGATGTGCAGGCCCTTGCGAGGGACTCGCTTCGTTGAATCCCTGCACAGGGATGTGCAGGCCCTTGCGAGGGACTCGCATCAACGAATCGCCATCAACTCGTCCCAGCCCAGCGCCAGGTTGAGGTTCTGCATCGCCTGCGTCGCCGCACCCTTGAGCAGGTTGTCCAGCGTCGCCACCACCACCACGCGCTTGTTGCCGGGCGCCAGCGTTACCCCGCCGATCTGCACGCCGTGCTTGCCGGCGATGCGGCTCACCCAAGGCGCTTCGTCGACGATCTCGATCAACGGCTCGTCGGCATAACGCTGCGTATAACGCGCCTGGATCTGCTCGCGTGTCAGCGGCTGCTGCAGCCACAGATTGACGGTCATGGTGATGCCGCGGAAATGCGGCGCCACGTGCGGCATGAACTCCACCGGCACGCCGAGCTGCGCAGACACCTCGCGCTCGTGCATGTGATTTGTCAGCGCATACGGCATCAAATTATTGGAGAGCAACTCGGGGTTGTTCTTGTCCGAGGGCGTGGTCCCCGCGCCCGAATACCCGGAGACGCCGAAACACTGCGGCGGCCCGGCCAACTGGTCGAGCAGCGGCGCGATGGTCAGCTGCATCGCGGTGGCATAACAGCCCGGGTTGCTGATGCGTCTTTGTCCGGCGTAGCTGCCGCGCGTCAGCTCAGGCAAGCCGTAGTACCAGGCCGGATCGAAGCGATAATCTGCCGACAGATCGATCACCAGCGTCTGCGGCGTTGCTGTATCGATCGCGGCGACGAAGGGCGCTGCCTTGCCGTTGGGCAGCGCCAGGATCACCACGTCGGCAGCCTTGACGGCCACTGCGTCGGCATCCAGGTTCTCGTAGCGCAACTCGCCTTGGTAGGCATCGTTATGCTCGGCCACGCGCTGCCCGGCCAGCTCGCGCGAGGACACGAAACTCAATTGCAGCTGCGGGTGCGCCGCAACCAGTTTGATCAATTCCGAGCCGGTATGCCCGCGGGCGCCGACAATGCCGATGGTCTTTGGTTGAACAGTCATGCGTTTTCTTCCAGGCGGAACTGCAGGTGGCGTTTGACCCCGGCCCATTCCGTATCGATGATGGAAAACACCACGGTATCGCGCAGCGTACCGTCGGCGTGGCGGGTGTGGTTGCGCAGCACACCGTCCTGTTTTGCGCCCAGCCGCGCGATCGCCGCGCGCGAAGTGTGGTTGAACCAGCTGGTTTCGAACACCACGCTCAAGCACCCCAATGTTTCGAAGGCGTATTGCAGCAGCATCAGCTTGGCTTCGGTGTTGACGCCGCTGCGCTGCACGCGCGGTGCGTACCAGGTGTAGCCGATCGACAACCTCGGCACTGCTGCATCCAGCGCGTAGTAGCGCGTGCAACCGACGATGTCGCCGGCCGCATCGCGCACCGCAAATGGCAACGCCGCGCCATCGGCGCAGGCGGCCAAGGCCGCAGCGATATACGCATCGACCTGCTCCGGTGCGGGCACGCTGGTGTACCACAGCCGCGACAGCGCGCCGTCGCCCACTGCCTCACGCAACCCATCGGCATGCGCTGCCTGCAGCGGTTCCAGGCTCGCATGCCGTCCACGCAGGCTGGGCTGTTCTCGCCAAAGGGGCGGCAAGCCGACGGCGCTCATCGCGCTCAGCCCAGCAAGGTCGGCTGACGCGTCGCGCAGTGCGCAACGCAATGCTGGATCTGCTCGAAATTTTCCAGCCCGTACCAGAACACCTTCCACTTCTCCTGCTTGATGCAACCGTCGGATTCGGCGTAGTAAAAGATATTGACCTGGTTGTTATGGCGCGAGCGCCAGAACAACTGCGGGGTCTCTTCGCGCATCACATTCCACACCGCCCGGCCAAGACCTTCGCCCTGCGCATCGTCGAGCACGGCGAACTTGTCCAGATAGGTCAACCTGCCCGCACCCAGCTGGCCCTCGTCGGTCAGGATCACCGCCGCACGGTAGTTTTCGCTGACATACGCGCGCAGCAACGTGGTGGTGTGGAAATACTCCGGCACCAGCGTGCGGCCGAAGCTGGATTCGATCAGCGACTTCAGGCGAGGCAGATCCAGTTCGTCCCAGGAGGTCGCGCGCAACACCCGCTCGCCGCGCCGCACCAGCGTGCCCGAGCCCTTGTGGGTGAACAGCTCCTTGGCCAGGTCCGACGGCCGGGTGATCGACACCGACGACTCCAGCGGCAGGCGATCGAGCAAGTCCTTGATCTGCTCGATCTTCACCCGCATGCCGCCGTTGATCCACGGCTGCTGCATCAGGTGATCGAACTCGGTAGACAGGTTGATCGAATCGATCAACTTGCCATCGGCATCCAGCAGGCCGCCGGTGCCGGTGAGGAAAATGATCTTGTACGGCTGCAGCTCCTGCACCAACTCATTGGCGGCAAAATCCGCATTGACGTTGAGGATCTGCCCGCTGGGCGTTTCGCCCAAGCTGGTGATCACCGGGATGGAGCCGGCCTGCAGACTGGCTTCGATCGGCGCCAGATTCACCGCCTTGACCTCACCGACCAGGCCGTAGGTGTCGCGATCCAGATACTCGGCCTCGAACACGCCGCCGGTGATCGAAGTCGCACGCGCGCCATTCTGCTGCAACGCTTCGACCAGTTTGAGGTTGGAGGTCTGGAACACCTTGCGCACGATCGCCAACGCTTCCGGCGAGGTCACGCGCAGTCCGTTGATGGTGTGCTTTTCGATGCCGGCTGCCGACAGCTCTGCATCCAGCTGCGGGCCGGCGCCATGCAGCACGATCGGGGTCAACCCCACTTCCTGCAGGAACGACAGCGACGAGGTCAGTGCGTCCAGATCGTCGCGCAACACCGCGCCGCCCACCTTGACCACCGCAAAGCGCTTGGCATCGAGCTGCGAAAACCGCTTGAGGTACTGGCTGATTTCCTTCGCGCTGGCCATGCTCGAGAGCAGGCGCACGATGGTCTGGCGGGTCTGTTTGTGGGGCTGTGCGGAAGAGGACATTGCCGTGTTCGAAAGAGGAAGGGGAGCGCCAGGCGCGTGTCGGTTCAGTGAGAGCCGTTGATGATGCGATGGACCGATTCGCCGTAACGCTGCAATTGCGCAATCGTCACGAATTCGTCGGCCGTATGCGCCTGGGCAATGTCGCCCGGGCCATAGACCAGCGCGGTGTAGCCACCGGCCGAAAACAGCGATGCTTCGGTCCAGAAGTCCACTGCGCTGCCGATCGGCAGGTCCAGCGCATCGGCCACATCGCGTGCGGCCAGGCGACGTTCTTCCGCGCGTGCGATATCGCCGGATGGCAGGCTCGGCCCGCGAAAGGTTTCTTCGAAATGCGCTGCCGCCGGTTCGGCGAATCCGGCGAAGGTTGCCAGCAATCCATCCACGTCCATCGACGGCAGCGGACGAAAGCCGAAGCGCACTTCGGCTGCCGGCGCGATCATGTTGGCCTTGATGCCGCCCTCGACGCGTCCGATGTTGAAGCGCAATCCGGTCAAACCACCGAAGCGCGCATGCGCCAGCGATTCGACATGCTCCAGGGCTTTGCCGCCCCAGCGCATTGCCTGATGCAAGGCGCTTGCAGAGGGGTCCTGTTTGCCCGAGGCGTGCCCGGCGCGCCCGGCAAACCGCATCAGCGCCGAACTGATGCCACGATGCGCCAGCACCGCTTCGCCCATGGTCGGCTCGGCCACCAAAACAGCTTCATACGGCACGCCACGCGCCAGGAACGCGGCGATACAGCGCGGATCATTGGCTTCTTCGTCAGAAGAAAACAGAAACGCGGCATCGCCGTCACCGGCATTGGCCGCGGCAACCAACGCCGCCGCCGCGCCCTTGATGTCGCACACGCCCAGGCCCACCACGCGGTCGTCCAGACGCCGCATCACGTGCGGGTCGGCACTCCAGTGCGGCGAATCCGGCACGGTATCCAGATGCACGTTGAACAGGTACTTCGGCGTGCCACGCACCGCGTACAAGCTCACCGCCCCTGCACCGTGATCGACCACCTCGACCTGGAACCCCGGCAGCTGCGCACGCAGGTAATCGAAGATGCCGCCTTCGGCGGCAATCGCACGCGGCGGATTGCGGGTGTCGAACGCCACCAGCGCCTGCAGGTGGTCCAGCGTGGAGGTGAGCAGGTCAGTCATGTGTGTCAGGCAGCCGTGGTGGTGGTGCGGTAGAGATCGGGATAGGCGATTTCCATCAACGCCTGCGGCCGCGCGGGCGCGGCGAAGCCGTGCTGTGCGTACAGCGCATGCGCATCGGAGGTGGCGAGCATGAAGCGGCGAAGGCCTTGCAGATGCGGATGGGCCATCACTGCCGCCACCAGTTGCTTGCCATAGCCGCGTCCACGGTATGCATCAAGCACGAACACATCGGCGAGATAGCCGAAGGTGGCACCGTCGGTGATCACCCTGGCGAACGCCACCTGCCCTACGCCCTCGCAATAACCGCCGAAACACAGCGAGCCGGCGATCGCCCGCTGCACCGTGTCCAGCGGGATGCCCAGGCACCAATCGGCCCGCTCGCTGAGGGAGCGATGGATCAACGGCAGATCGAGTTCCTGCTTGTCGGTACTGATGCGTAGTGCGGGCATGGGTTCCATCGCAGTGGCCCTCTTCTCCCACCGGGAGAAGGTGCCCCGAAGGGGTGGATGAGGGGCGCCTCACGAAACTTCGAGAAGCAACCCGGTCGAACGCGTCGCCACGCGTCCAGAGGGAAAACGATGGCAGCAAATGCTGCAGTAGTTCCCCATGACTGGCGCGTGGCGACGCGTTCGTCATGAGCGATCCTGAAGGTTTCCTGCGGCACCCCCAACCCCTCTCCCGGGGGAGAGGCGCTTTTGCTCAGCGGTTGACCTGCGCGTACAGCGTGGAGCTCATCCCGAACAGCTTGATGAAGCCCTCGGCCTCTTCCACACCCCAGTCGGCCGATTGCGCGTAGGTCGCACCCTTGGTGTTGAGCAGGTGCGGCGAACGCACCGCCACCGCATCGACGCGACCCCCGCGGGTTTCCAGCGTCACTTCGCCATTGACCTTGGACTGCGAGGACTTCAGGAACGCCTCGATATCGCTCTTGAGCGGGTCGTGATAGAAGCCTTCGTACACCAGCTCCACCCACTTGCGCGCCACGTCCGGCTTGAAGCGATTCTGCTGCTTGGTCAGCACCGCATCTTCCAGTGCACGGTGCGCGGTGAGCAGCGAAATCAGGCCCGGCGCTTCGAATACGATGCGGCCCTTCAAACCGATCACGGTATCGCCGGTATAGACGCCGCGGCCCACGCCATACTGCGCGAACAAGGTGTTGAGCTTGGCCAGGATCTTCGCACCCGGCAGCGGCTTGCCGTCCAGTTCCACCGCTTCGCCTTCGACGAACTTCAGTGTCACCGTTAGTGCTTCGCTCGGCCAGGCGCTACGCGGCGCGCACCAGCCGCGTGCACCCTCGCCCGGCGCTTCCCAACGGTCGATCTCGCCGCCAGACATGGTCAGGCCCAGCAGGTTCTCGTTGATGGTGTAGGCCTGCTGTTTGGCACGCACGCCGAAGCCACGCGCTTCCAGATACTTCTGCTCATAGGCACGGGTCTGGGTGTGCTCTTTCTGGATCTCGCGAATCGGCGCAACGATCTGATAGTCGCCCAGCGCCTTCACTGCCAGGTCGAAACGCACCTGGTCGTTGCCCATGCCGGTGCAACCGTGCGCAATGATGCGCGTACCCAATTCTTCGGCACGCTTGAGCGCAGCATCCACGATCAGGTAGCGGTCGGACACCAGCAATGGGTACTGGCCCTGGTACCCCTCGCCCGCCCACACGAACGGCTTGACGAAGCCTTCCCAGATCGCCGGGCCACCGTCCACGGTGACGTGGCTGGCCGCGCCCAGTTCGGCGGCGCGCTTCTCGATGAACTCACGCTCTTCGGCATCCACACCACCGGTGTCGGCAAACACGGTGTGCACCGCATAGCCCCGCTCCTGCAGGTACGGAATGCAGAAGCTGGTGTCCAGACCACCGGAAAACGCGAGAACGATGTCCTTGGTGCCGGAAGTCGGGATTGGGGATTCGGGATTGGTGGAAGCGGTCTGCTGCGACATGGGGGTCTCTTAGGAGTTGACTAAATAGGAGTGGGAGTCTGATTTGCCGTGGCGAATCACGAATCCCCAATCACGAATCCCGGCTGCCCTGGCCCACCAGGGCAGCCATGATCGCCTTCTGCACATGCAGGCGATTTTCGGCTTCATCGATGGCGATGCAGTTGGGCGAATCCATCACAGCGTCGGTCGCCTTGACGTTGCGACGCAGCGGCAGGCAGTGCGAGAACACGCCATTGTTGGTCAGCGCCATCTTGCGTTCGTCGACGATGAAATGCTGGTACTGGTCGCGAATCGGCTTTTCCGGTTCCCAGTTGCCGAAGAACGGCAGCGCGCCCCAGCTCTTGGCGTAGACGACATCGGCGCCGGCATAGGCGCTGTCGATGTCATGGCTGACCTGTAGCGAACCACCGCTTTCGGCCACGTTTTGCGCGGCCCAGTCCATGTAGCGCTGATCCAGGATGTAATCCGGCGTCGGGCACAGCAGGGTCACGTCCATGCCCATGCGGGTGGCGATGGTCAGCGCCGAGTTGGCCACCGCTGTGTTCAGCGGCTTGGGGTGGTAGGTCCAGGTCAGCACGTACTTCTTGCCGCGCAGATCCTGTGTACCGAAGTGTTCCTGCAGCGCCAGCGCATGCGCCAGCTCCTGGCACGGGTGGGTGATGGTTTCCATGTTGATCACCGGCACCGGCGAATACTTGGCAAAGCTCTTGAGCACCTGGTCTTCGCGGTCCTTGGACCAGTCCACGAACTTCGGAAACGCGCGTACGCCGATCAGGTCGACATAACGCCCCAGCACACGCGCCACTTCGGCGATGTGCTCTTCGGTGTCGCCGTCCATGACCGTGCCCAGATTGAACTCGATCGGCCAGGCGTCCTTGCCCGGCTGCAAGACCACCGCATGCCCGCCCAACTGAAATGCGCCCAGCTCGAAGCTGGTACGGGTGCGCATAGACGGGTTGAAGAACACCAGCGCGATCGACTTGCCCTTCAGCTCGCTTCCCAGCTTGTTGCGTTTGAACAACGCGGCCTGGGTCAACAGCGCGTCCAGTTCGGCGCGGCTCCAGTCCTGGGTGTTCAAGAAGTGCTTCAGTGACATCGATCGATCCTTTGCTGCGTGCTACTGCTGCGTTGGTCCGCCAGGAGCGACGGGGTGCGCGACATGCGCGTTTCTTGCGGTTGAAACTTTTGTGACGCCAAACGAAAAAACCCAGCCTGGGGGCTGGGTCTTCGACGTCGGAACAGCAAACGCCCCGGCTTACCCAGCGAAAATGTGGGATTCCGGTCGGCGGGCACGCGAAGTCATGCCGGAGGCCATCCGGGCGGCGCTGGTGTCGTGCTGAAAGGCGTTTGCTTGCATAGGGCGCGAATCCTCGCACGCATGTGGGCACGGCGCAACCGCTGCGCATCTCATCGTGGCGGCGCGACGATGGCGTCGGGAATGTACGGGGTCACCGAAACCCGGATGCGCAGCCGGTTACCCGGATCTTCCGGCAACCGCGAACGGTATTTGGTGCCCTTGTAGACATAGTCCACGTCGAAGGCGATCGGCCGGCGGAACTCGCGCGGCACTTCCACGACCTTGCAGTTGCGCCGCGTGCTGGTCGGCGGCACCGCAGCGGGCGCGGCTGGTTCGGGGCGACGCGAGAACATTTCCTTGACCGAATCCACCATGCGGTTGATGGGGCCCTCGTCCTCGGCCGGCGCTGCAGCAGCCTGTGCCGCCTGTTCGGATTCGCATTGCTCTTCGATACGCGTGGCGCGAAGCGTCTGGTAGACCGGCTCGACGTTGAGCACCTGCGCGTAATCCAGCTTCACGTTCTCGATCACCACGACCCGGTTCTTGGGGTCGGGCTCCGCCGCGTACGCCGGAGTGAGTTGCCCGGCAAACGTACACAGCAGCATGAAGAACGGAGAAGGTCGCATCAGTACCGGAACGCGCAGCCAGGCAGTACGTAAGTGTATGGAGCTTGCGGCCGCGTGGGCTGAACGCAACCCATCCGGTCGCCATTGTCAGGCTGGCGATTCGCCATCGCGCCACAACGGGCTAGAATCGCGCGATTGCCCTTTTTCGGATGCCGATGAGCCTGCGCCTGCACAACAACCTGACGCGGCGGGTCGAGCCGTTCGCGCCGCTCGATCCGTCCAGCCCCACCCTGTATGTCTGCGGCCCCACCGTCTACAACTACGCGCATATCGGCAACGCCCGCGGCCCGGTGGTCTTCGATGTGCTTGCCGCATTGCTGCGGCGACGCTACGGCGCGCTGCGCTACGCGCGCAACATCACCGACGTGGACGACAAGATCAACGCCGCCGCGCAGGCGCAGGGTGTGCCGATTTCGACGATCACCGACCGCTTCGCGGCGATCTACCGGCAGGACATGGCGGCGCTTGGCGTGGTTCCACCGGATATCGAACCGGAGGCCACCGCGCATATCCCGCAGATCGTGGCGATGATCGATCAGCTGATCGCCAACGGGCATGCCTACGCCGCAGAAGGCCACGTGCTGTTTTCGGTTTCCAGCTTCGATGGCTACGGCAAGCTCTCGCGGCGCGACCCGGACGAAATGCTGGCCGGCGCGCGCGTGGACGTGGCGCCGTACAAGCGCGACCCCGGCGACTTCGTGCTGTGGAAACCCTCCAGCGACGACCTGCCCGGCTGGGAATCGCCCTGGGGCCGCGGCCGCCCGGGTTGGCATATCGAGTGCTCGGCGATGGCTGCGGCGCATCTGGGCCCCACCATCGACATTCATGCCGGCGGCGTGGACCTGCAGTTTCCGCATCACGAAAACGAGATTGCGCAGAGCGAGTGCGCGCATGGCGGCGCCACCTTTGCGCGGTTCTGGCTGCACAACGGCATGCTCAATTTCAGCGGCGCGAAGATGAGCAAGTCGCTGGGCAATATCGAAACCGTGCACGAGCTCATCGCCAGGCATCCGCCCGAAGCGCTGCGCTATGCGCTGTTGAGCGCGCATTACCGTCAGCCGCTGGATTGGTCGGATGGGCTGATCGAGCAGGCCAAGAACACGCTCGACCGCCTGTATGGAACGCTGCGGGATCTGGCTGCACTGGAAACCGAAAGCGGCGGCGATGTCGCGATATCCAAGACGATTCCCGCCGAGGTGGAGTCCGCTCTGGATGACGATCTCAACACGCCGCTGGCCTTGTCCGTCATGGCAAGCATCGCCTCCGATGCGCGCGCATTGCGCAGCGAACTGATGCACAGCGGCCAGGCGTCGGCACGCATGGCCCAGCTACAGGCAGCGCGTGCCAAGTTGCTGGGTGCCGGGGTGGCACTGGGGTTGCTGCAGCAAGACCCGGCTGCTTGGTTCTCGCGCGGCACCGACGTGGGCGACGATGCACGCATCACCGCATTGGTGGAAGAACGCAGCGCGGCGAAGAAAGCCAAGGATTTCGCCCGCGCCGACGCCATCCGCAAGCAACTCGCCGACGAAGGTATCGTGCTGGAAGACACGCCGCAGGGCGTGCGTTGGAAGCGCGCTTGATCCTTCTCCCTTCTCCCTGCCGGAGAGAAGCTGCCCCGCAGGGGCGGATGAGGGTGCGCCGCAGCGACAATGAATCGTCGGTCATGGCAAACGCGTCGCCACGCGCCAGTGCAAGACGCATGACCGACGGCTCTCGAAGGGTGCCCCGCCCTGGCACCTGGTGACACATGCATCGGCCACAGGCGCTCCAAGGCCCGCGCGCCAGTGGCGCGTAAACCGTGCCTTCTTGCCCACAGGGGAGAGGGACTTGATCGAATGCTTCTGGATGTTTAGATGACCACCTCCCCCTTCCCGCTTGAACCCACTGCCACCGAGGCGCAGGACGCCATTGCCGAGGAATTCTCCTTTTTTGGCGACTGGTCCGAGCGCTACCAGTACCTGATCGATCTTGGCCGCAAGTTGCCCGCCTTCCCGGAACAGTGGAAAACCGAAGAGCACCGCCTGCACGGCTGCCAATCGATGGTCTGGATCGTGCCGGAAGGCAACGCCGAGCGGCTGGATTTCCATGCCGTCAGCGATTCGGCCATTGTCTCCGGGCTGATCTACCTTGCGCTGCGCGTGTATTCAGGGCGTAGCGCGCAAGAGATCCTGGCCACCGAGCCTGACTACATCGCCGGAATCGGTCTGGCCAAGCATCTGTCGCCGACCCGCAGCAACGGTGTGGCGGCGATGCTGGCCTTCATCCGCGATACCGCGCGCGCGCAGCAGTGAGCACGCCCGCCCCGTCACCCGCCGATTCGCTGCGGACGCTGCTCGCCCATCCAGGCTTCGGCCTGGTGCTGCTGTACCGCGTGGCGGCGATGCTGTCCTACCAGATCGTCGCCGTGACGGTCGGGTGGCATATCTACGAAATTACCGGCAACCCGCTCTCGCTGGGGCTGATCGGCCTGGCCGAAATCCTGCCGTTCTTCTGCATCGCCCCCTTCGCCGGCTACCTGGTCGATCACCTGCCGCGCCGCCGGCTGGACATGGTCGCCGTGCTGGGCTTGGTCGCAACCGCGTTGCTGCTGTTGGCGATCACGCAAGGCTGGCTGCCCGTGGAAGGCGTGTGGCCGATCTATGCCGCCATCTCGCTCACCGGCGCGGCGCGCTCTTTCTTGTCGCCGGTCTACAACGCCTTGTTCGCACGGGCGCTGCCGCGCGAGGCATTCGCGCGCGGTGCCAGCATCGGCAGCGTCACCTTCCAGGCCGGCATGGTGATCGGCCCGGCGCTGGGCGGTGTGCTGGTCGGCTGGGGCGGCAAGGGCCTGGCCTACGGGGTCGCCGCCAGCGTGGCGATGCTGGCGATCCTGGCGTTGGCACTGCTGCGTGTCAGCGAGCCGGTCAGCGAGGGCCCACGTGCGCCGATCTTCCGCAGCATCGCCGAGGGCGCGCAATTCGTGCTGTCCAACCAGATCATGCTGGGCGCGATGGCGCTGGACATGTTTTCGGTACTGCTCGGCGGCGCGGTATCGATGTTGCCGGCCTTCATCCACGACATCCTGCACTACGGCCCCGAAGGCCTGGGCATCCTGCGCGGCGCGCCGGCGCTGGGTTCGATCGTGGTTGGCGTGTGGCTGGCGCGGCACCCGCTGCAGCGCAATGCCGGGCGCGTCCTGCTGCTGTCGGTGGCCGGCTTCGGACTCTGCACCATCGCCTTCGGACTGTCGCGCCATTTCTGGCTATCAGCGGCAATCCTGCTGATGTACGGCATGTGCGACGGCGTCTCGGTGGTGGTGCGCCAGACCATCCTGCAGCTGGTCACCCCCGATGCCATGCGTGGCCGGGTGTCTTCGATCAACGGCATCTTCATCGGCTCGTCCAACGAGCTGGGCGCGTTCTACGACGGCGTCATGGCGCGCCTGGTCGGCCTGGTGCCGGCGGTGGTCATCGGCGGCTGTGTCACCCTGGGCGTGGTGGCCACCACCGCCTGGAAGGCGCCGCGCCTGCGCAAGCTGGACCTGCGCGATCTGCAGTGAGCTACGCGATCGCGTGATTGCCCGTGCCCGCTGCGGTGCGAAGGTGCTCGTGCTGCGGGCCGCGGTCACGTGCCGCCATGCAGCTGCGTGCGACGGCGCCCCACTGAACGGCGCTAACCGACCAAGCGCTAATTCGACGGATCGGGCCCCCATCAAAAAACCCCGCACATGGCGGGGTCTTTCGGCGAGCCAGGCGGACGATCAGTCGCCCTGCTGCTTCTGCAAGTGCTCCCAACGCTCCTGGGCGTCGATGGTGCGCTCGGCGGTCAGACGCGCTTCCAGGCGGTCCAGGCCGATCTCTTCGCCGGTATCCACGCAGTAGCCGTAGTCGCCGTCTTCCAGACGCTTGAGGGTACTGTCGATCTTGGAGATCAGCTTGCGGGCGCGATCACGGGCACGCAGTTCCAGCGAGTTTTCGGTCTCGCGGGTGGCGCGTTCGGCTTCGTCGCCGATGTCGCGCACTTCTTCGCGCAGGTTTTCGATGGTCTGCTTGGATTCCTCCACCATCTCGTTGCGCCAGCTCTGCAGACGCTGGCGGAAATATTCCTGCTGCAGCTTGTTCATGTACTCCTCGTCCGCGGCAGGCTTGTAACCCTGCGGCAGGATCGGGCGACCGGTGGCTTCGTCGGTCTTGTACTCGACCACCTTGTACTTGGTCTTGGGAGCCGCGTTGGACGGCTTGGAAGTCACGGCCACGGCCACCTTGCCGACCGGACGGGTCGCGGCAGGCTTGGCGGGGGCTTCGGTTTTGGTTGGCGTTTTTGCGGAAGATTTCGAAACGGGCACGGGATTCTTAGATGACGGGGTCGCAGGCTTTGCCGGCTTCGCAGGGACGGCCTTGGGGACCGGTGCGGGCGCGGGCTTCTCGGCCTTGACCGGGACTGACTTGGCCGGAGCCGGCTTGGTGGCCGGCTTCGGTACGGACTTGGACGCCACCGGCTTGGCAGCCGGTTTGGCGGCAGCCGGAGCTGCCTTTTTCGCCGCCGGCTTGGCAGCACTCTTGGCGACGGGTTTCACTGCCTTGGGGGCTGCGGACGCGGTGGTCTTGGAAGCCGGCGCCGGCTTGGCGGCGGCCTTCTTCGCAGGTGCCTTCTTCGCGGGTGCCTTCTTCGCGGGTGCCTTCTTGGCAGCCGGCTGCTTGGTCCCCGGCTTTGCGGCCGGTTTCGCAGCAGCGGACGTCGCTGCCTTTTTCGCAACGGGTTTGGCGGACTTCTTGGCGGCCTCTACGGCCTTTTTTGCAGGTTTTTTAGCAGCCACGAAACGCTCATCCTTGGTTCCCCCGGGGCCCGGGAAAGCGGGCCTTTATAACGTACCCCGCGGACCCCCGGCAACCACCTATTAATGCAAGTGGCATATCATTGGCAAGTGATCTCACGCCTGCTCATCGCGCTGCTGCGCGTCTACAAGCTCGTCATCAGCCCCCTGCTCGGGCCGCGCTGCCGTTTTGCGCCAAGCTGCTCGGACTACGCGATGACCGCCATCGGCCGCTTCGGCCCGCTGCGCGGCAGTTGGCTTGCCGCACGCAGGCTCGGCCGCTGTCATCCCTTCCATCCGGGCGGATTCGATCCGGTGCCCGATGCGCCCACGTCGCCCTCCCCGTCTTCTTCCTGCAGCTGCAAAGGACCCCATCCATGAGCCGAACCGTCATCGTCAATGCCCGCCTGGTCAATGAAGGCAAGGAGTTCGACGCCGATCTCCTGATCGAAGGCGGCCGCATCGCCAAGATCGACAGCAAGATCGTCCCTGCCCCTGGCGATACCGTGGTGGACGCCGCCGGACGCTGGGTGCTGCCCGGCATGATCGACGACCAGGTGCACTTCCGCGAACCCGGCCTGACCCACAAGGGCGACATCGCGACCGAATCCGGCGCCGCGGTTGCTGGTGGCCTGACTAGCTTCATGGACATGCCCAACACCAATCCGCCGACCCTGGATGCCCCCGCGCTGCAGGCCAAGTACGCCGCCGCCGCCGGGCGCGCCTGGGCCAACTACGGCTTCTACATGGGCGCCAGCAACGACAACTTGGCCCACATCCAATCGCTGGACCCCAAGACTGCACCAGGCATCAAGGTGTTCATGGGCGCCTCCACCGGCAACATGCTGGTCGATAACCCCGAAACGCTGGACGCCATCTTCCGCGACGCGCCCACGCCGATCATCACTCACTGCGAAGACACCCCGACCATTGATGCGACGATGGCGCAGTACAAGGAAAAATACGGCGATGCGCTGACGCCGGAGATGCATCCGGACATCCGTTCGCGTCAGGCCTGCCTGAAGTCGTCGCAGCTGGCGGTGTCGCTGGCACGCAAGCACAACACCCGCCTGCACGTATTGCACATCTCCACCGCCGACGAGCTGTCGCTGTTCGAAGCCGGCCCGCTGGTCGATGCCGACGGCAAGTTGCGCAAGCGCATTACCGCCGAGACCTGCATCCATTTCTTGCGCTTCGATCGCAGCGATTACGCGCGCCTGGGCAACCTGATCAAGTGCAATCCCGCGATCAAGGACGCCGAAGATCGTCTGGCGCTCATCGATGCGCTGGCCGAAGACGTCATCGACGTGCTCGCCACCGACCACGCCCCGCATACCTGGGAAGAAAAGCAAAAGCCCTATGCGCAGGCGCCCTCGGGCCTGCCGCTGGTGCAGTACGCGCTGGTCGCGGCACTGGAGCTGGTACACGAAGGCAAGTTGCCGATCACCCGTATCGTGCAGAAGTTCGCGCATGCGCCGGCGCAATTGTTCGATGTGGAAGAACGCGGCTTCCTGCGCGAAGGCTATTTCGCCGACCTGGTGATGATCGACAACACCCCGTTCACCGTGAAGCGCGAGCAGGTGCTGTCCAAGTGCGGCTGGTCGCCGTTCGAAGGCACCACCTTCCGTTCGCGTATTGCTGCGACGTGGGTCAACGGCCAGCAGGTGTGGGATGGCGAACAGCTGGTAGGCAGCGCTGCCGGCCAGCGCCTGACCTTCGACCGCTGATGCGCGCAGTCCTGTTTGGCGCCTGGTTGATCCTGGCGCCGGTCGCGCTGGTTGCGGGACGCGCCGATGCGCGCAGTGCGGCCGTCGCAACTGATGTCGTGTTTCCGCAAAGCGCTTCGCAAGGTGCGCTGGTCATCGGCAAGGTGCCGGCTGATAGCAGGGTGCAATACGCCGGCCGCAGCCTGCGTGTGAGCGGTTACGGAAGCGTCGTGTTCGGTATCGGCCGCGATGCGACCGGGCCTTTGCAGGTGCAGGTCACCCAACCCGATGGCAGCACGCGGACCGTGAGCATCGCGGTGACGCCGCGCGACTGGCCGGTGGAACGCGTCAATGGCGTACCGCCGAAGACGGTCAACCCGCCGGCCGAGATTGCTGCGCGCATCAAACGCGAACAGGCGCAGGTCACGGCGGCACGCGACCGCGATGACGCACGCACCGATTTCGCCCAACCCTTCATCTGGCCGGTGCAGGGACGCATCAGCGGCCGCTTCGGCAATGCACGCGTGTACAACGGGCAGCCGGGCGCCGGCCATTCGGGCATGGACATCGCCGTATCCACCGGCACCCCGGTGAAGGCACCGGCTGCCGGCGTGGTGACGTTCGCCGCACCGAACCTGTATCTCACCGGTGGTACGGTGTTGCTGGATCACGGTTTTGGTGTGAGCTCGAATTTCCTGCATCTCTCACGCATCGACGTGAAGGTGGGCGATCGGGTCGAGCAAGGCCAGGTGATTGCTGCCGTCGGTGCGACCGGGCGCGCCACCGGGCCGCATCTGCATTGGGGGATGAATTGGTTCGATGTGCGGATCGACCCGTTATTGGTGCTTG